>JARGFZ010000046.1:10496-21161 GCA_029210965.1 bacterium
GATCAATGACTGACAACAACCGTCATTGATCCGGGCGCCACTTACGGGCGCGGTGATGACATACTTCGAGGTCATCAACCGGATAGGGTCGCAAAAAGTCCAGACGGGACTTGTTGCTCCACGGGAAGCGAAAAATGTCATTTTCACTTCCCTCACAGATCAATGACTGACAACAACCGTCATTGATCCGGGCGCCACTCACGGGCGCGGTGATGACATACTTCGAGGTCATCAATAACCGCAAACTGTATAATGCTTGTGGAGGAAACGATGCGTTTAAGAATAACAACCGCCCTTGCGATCATACTTCTGATGTCAGGTATTGTCGCCCAGGTAACCGCACAGGCTGAGACCAGCGCCTCCCGCGAGGTACCTGTCAGTGAACTGGAAGATGAGCTCACAGACATTGAACAGAAGCTCACAGTCCTGGAGAAAGAGATCGATGTACTATTAGAGGATCTTGTGGATCCCAAAATCACCTCCCTGTCCGTTTTCTTCTTCTCCCGGAGCATAAGCGGACAGGTACCAGCTTCCGTTCAGATCCAGTTGGACGGCGAGCTTCTCACCAGCAGGGAATTCGTCGAGACCGACAGGCTTGTGCTTATCCGGGGGGGGGCGATCGAAGTTTACTCCGGGATCGCAGAGCCGGTTTCACACAACTTGAGTGTGGAGTGTTTTCTTTCATCAGGAGAACCCCAGGGCGAAATTACCAGCACCGGGAAGGCCATTTTCAAATTCGAAGCCAGAAGGACCATGGCAAACTTCCTGGAGATAACCCTTTCCCAAGACTCTGCCAAAAAGCCAACGACATATAGACTGGAAGCCAGACACTGGTCCAGGGAGCCCTGATTGGCCTATTTTCGAAGGATCCTCCCGATCCTGCTTTTCGTTATCGTGTATCCACTGAACGTACAGGCCGGCAACCTGATGGCGGACAGGCTCGTTCGGACGTCAGACACCGGGCTCAGAAATCGGCTCGCCATTGCCCACCTGGTCCGTGGCGAACCCATGGAGGTCAGCGCCATAACTCCCGGCCGGGAGGAGTCATCAGCCGAAGATCACTACAATGTGGGAATGGCCCTGGCTTTAACGGGACGATACATCCAGGCATCAGAGGCGTACCATCGTGCTATTTCAAAAAGCATACCTGGCAGCAGTACCCGGTTGAATGCCATTGAGCAGTTCATCAAAATGTCGTATTACAACCCCGGCCTCGATCTTCCAGCGATTGAAAATGATGAACGGGATGCATTGGGGCAAGACCTGTCCCTGGCTCTTTCAGGGTACCTGGCGGACCGCGGTAAACGTGAGGACGCACTCGCGGTTCTTGAAGGTACGACTTTCAGTGATGCCGGGACAAAGGTGATCTCAGGCATATTGACGGCAAGTCACCTTGCTGCCAGGGATGGCTGGGATGCCTCAACCAGATTAATCGGAAAAATCAAGGGCAGCGAGATTTCCACCCTCGTTGACCTCCTCTACCTGACCCGGGGTTATCACTACCTGCAGGCGCAACAACCTGACCGCGCCAGGAACTCTTTTCTCGCCATCTCTCCCTCCAGCCCTTACTCAGCAGATGCTCTTCTCGGTAAAGCATGGTCCCAAATCAGGACGGATGATCTAAAGGGAGCGGCCATCGTACTTGAAGAGCTGGTAGACCTGCACCGCTACAGCCACGCGGCCGGTGAAGGCGTTCTGGATCTGGCTCTCACCTACAGGGAACTGGATATGTACGACAAAGCCGGCTCAGTCCTCGATCACCATCTGCAGCGTCTTAAAGAAGTAGGAAACTGGGTTCTCGGACTCCGGGACAAGGACCTTCAGCCCGGCAGCCATATTATCACCCTCCTTGAACAAACTGTGGAAGGATCTTTCTCTGACCGTGACCTGCTGCGCCAGACACCGTTTTTTGTAAGGCAATGGATCATGGATATCTCGGTTGACCCATTTGTCAGGCACACAACGGCTCTTCTGAAAGGTTTAGACCTTGCCGAGGAAAGGGCCGTGAACCTCAGAAAGAGGTTTGACAGAGACGAGGAGCTGGTCAGAAAGGAAATAGACTGGGTCCAAAATGATTTATCCCGCACTCGCCTTACTACGGCTTGGTTGGAAGAGATAAGAAACCGCCTGAAATCCATCAAAAGTGACATGAGCATGACTTTACAGAACCGGTCTCTTGACGGGTTCGCCAGTGAGAAGGCAATGCTGCTCATATCTCGAACAGGGGAACTCAAGGAACGTCTTTCCCGAATGAAGAACTCGGTGAATAAGGCCGAAGGGTTCGCCTCTCTGGTGGGAAGACTTTCCGAGTCGGTAACAGCTTCCAGGGAGGAAAGTCAGCTCAACCTGATCAGGAAACAGGCATATGACGGACTCATCTCCTCCCGGCAGTCACTTCGCAGCTACAAAAACGAATTAACTTCCCTGGAAGGCCAGCTGTGGCTTGAGGTTAAGGGAGAGGCCATCCAGTTGGAAAAGAAAACATCTCTCAGGGTCACCTCCGGCAGAACAAGGGCAACACAGGCTTTGGCCGACACATCAAAAACCTTACGAATGCTCACCAACAGGCAACAGGCTCTGGAAGAATTCGAGCTTCTGCTTGGCCTACGCAAAAAAAATCTCGAAACCACACTTCCCGGGCAGCTGAAGACCCTGAGGAAAAAGATCAATGAAATGAGAGCTGCCAGACTTCTCACCCTTGCAGGTCAGACCTCTCAGAAAATCAGGGAGGCTGAAGCAAAAACTCTTTACACCTCCGCGGATATTGAGATCTCCCGAATGGAAAGTTCCGTGCGATCTTTGCAAGAGGTTGTACAGTGAGAAGAGTCTGCTTTCTAATGTTATGCCTGCTGGTGGCAACTTCCTGCGCCACAGCTCCCGATCCCGTTATGGATGTAGAAGAACATCTCACCCCGCGAGAACGCGAAGCCCGCCTTCTTTTGGAGATGGATCGGATAAAAAAACAGGATCGCAACCAGTTAACACAGCTGCTGCGACAAGCCCGGAAAGGGGGCCGTGAATTCCTGATACGTCAGGAACACGGGTCTCGCCTCAGATCAATTGAACTTTATCGGTCCCTCCTGAGCAAATACCCTGACAACACCAGCGATTACATGGCGGAGGCTTCCTTTCGACTTGCCGAACTTCTCTTTGAAACGGAGAGAGAAAGGATCCGGATGGTCCTGGAAACGGAGGGTGACACTGCCGAAATATTGCCTGATTTTAATGCCGCCATACAAGCCTATGCCCAGGTCATGGAACGCTTCCCCGGGCACCCGCTAACGGAAGATGCCCTGTACGGAATTGCCTATTGCTACACGGAGCAGGGTGATCCGGACCAGGCGGCCAACGGGTATGCCAGGCTTGTTAAGACCTTTCCTGAAACCAGATACTCGGTTGAGATCAACATGCGCCTGGGTGAATATTATTTCACAATGGAAGACATCCCCCGGGCTATTACCCACTATCAGCAAGTTGTCGCGGCAGGCGGGCCTGAATATGCCGAGAAAGCCCTCTACAAGCTGGGCTGGTGTTTCTACAACCTGGACCGATACGAAGAAGCCATAGACTCCTTCTTCGCAGTACTGGATTTTAATGAAAGCGGGGAAATTACTGCCGACAGCCTTGCCAATGAAAGCATGGACATTATTGCCCGTTCCTACACCGAGAGTGGCGGCACGCCGGCTTTTGTACGCAGGATCAAGGCTAAACCTTCCGATCCCTATTTATCCCGCATACTTTACCTGCTTGCGGACCTGTACAGAGAACGGTCTTTTTTTCCAGAGGCCCTCGGAACCTTCCGTACTTACATCCAGTTGTACCCTTCAGGAAACAGCATGCCCGAGGTCCTCGAACACATGCGTGAGACCTATCATATCCGCGGGGACACTCTGGCATCCCTTGAACTTTCTGAAAACTTCAGGCAGCACATCGGTCCCGAAACACCATGGTATAAAGAAGCCACAGAGGTGCGGCAGGAACAGGCTCGATCCCTGATCCTGAATAACCTGGAAACGGCAGCGAACCGGAGACGGGCTCGATTCCAGGCTGCGGGGGAGGAAACGGTGCTCAATTTGGCACTGAAGGATCTGACCGTTTATGAAGAGATCACCGGTGAAGACAGCCCGTGCAGGATCAAACATCTTAAGGGCATGGTTTTGGCGGAAATGGACCGATTTGAAGACGCAGTGCGTGTCCTCAACGACCTGGCTGTTGACAACAGCTGTTCCGAGCTGGCAGAACGCGCCATCCTGGCCTCTACTGACTACCAGATAAGCACTTACGACAGATCAGGAACTGTTGATCTTCCCCTGTTTGGAAATACCGTTAACATCCTTTCCAACGTGTCGCCGGACAGTCCGGTCACTCCCAGGGCGATACTGGTCCTCGGTGAGATCACCCTCAACAAAAACGCTTTGAAAGAAGCACGCGCCCATTTTTCACTTCTGATCCGCCGCTACCCCGCCGCACCCGAATCGGCCAGAGCCAGACTCCTTATTGCCCGCACTTTCTTCAAAGAGGGTGACTACAGACAGGCTGCAGCCTGGTTTCGCGAAGCCTGGAAGAAGAGCATTAGCGATGAAATGGGTGAAGAAGCTCGCCGGCTCCACGTTTACAGCCTGTTCAAATATGCGGAGGAACTTTCCTCCAAAAAATTAGCCACAGAGGCAGCCGAACGGTTCGAGGCGATCCATCGCCAGTTCCCGGACTCTGATGTTGCCCAGGTCTCTCTCTACAACGCCGGTAAGCTTTATAGATCCATCGGGCTCGAGAGAAAAGCCACATCTCTGTTTGAAACCCTTGCCGCGACCTATACCGATTCGGAGTTCGCCAGAGAAGCTCTCCAGATGTCTGTCCTCATCCTTGAGGCCCTCGGTGATCCGATCAGAGCTGCTGATGACAGCATGGTTCTGGCTTCAAGATCCCATGGCAAAGACAGGGAGGTTGCCCTGCTCAAGGCTGCGCAGCTTTACTCCGCTGGCAACGCACCGGAACGGGCAGCTTCATCCCGATCAACATACATCGAGGAGTTCCCGGAGCCGTTAGAAGAGCTTTCCAGACAGTTCTTTCTTTTAGGCCAGGACCTGGAAGAGATCGGGAATTGGGATAGCGCCCTGGACGCATACAAAAGGGGTGTGGCTCTGCAAAAGAAGGATCAGGCCAACCAGACCCTCACCGCCTTCGCTGCCAGAAGCCAGCTCCGTATTGCCGAAAGATCCTTTACTCAATACAAAGACTTTCACATAACTCCCCCCCTTGATAAAAATGTAGTACGAAAACGGGAGATGCTCCAGACCGTGATCAGGGATTTCGTTGCCGCCGGCAGTTACAAGACCATCGACGTCATAACGGCATCCAACTACTTTATTGGCCGGGCGCTGGAGCTTTTCAAAGGGGACATACTTTCTTCCCCAAAACCTGAAGGCCTGACCTCTCTTGAGCTGGAGGAATATGACCTGCTCCTCCAGGAGATGGCTTTTCCCTTTGAAGCCAAAGCACTGGATGCTTACAGGGTAAACATTCAGAGAGCCGTTAAGCTGGAGATCCTTGACCCGTGGATAGAGAAAACGTTTGAAAGGATGGCGGAACTGGCGCCATGGTCCTATCTGAGGAACGAATCCATCGCCTATCCATCTACCCTTATATCACCGCCACCCTTGAGCTTTCCTGCTTTGCGCGGAACGCTGAAAACAGACAGCATCAGAGACGATCTGGTCACAGACGCAATCCCGGTGGAGGAGCATCTATGATACCGGTGCTGCGTCTTTTACATTGGACACTGCTGTGTTGCCTCCTCACCCTTACCGGCGCCGGCTGCGTGACGACATCGTCCACCCGACATTTAACCGACCAGTCTGATAAACCGGGGCCGGCTGTGAATGAAGATCATGCTGTATCATCTGTTCCGACAGTCTCCAGGGAGCCTGCAAGCGAAGGGACCATACTCCTTGCCGGAATTACGGAATCCCTTCACTTAAATCAGGTTGTAGCGCCCCAGGACGCCGTCAGGGTCGTACAACTATTACCAGAGGATCCCACAAGCTGGCTGGCCGCGGGAATTGCCTCATACAGAGCCGGGGACCTCTCCAATGCCATGGAGCGTCTGACCCGTTCTGCTTCCCTGGATCCTGGTAACCCCATAACCCTCCTGGCCCTGGGCGAGACAGCTGTTATGACGGGTGACCTGACCAAGGCAGACCAATATTTCAGCACTGCCCACGAATTATCACCTTCAACTCAAAGCGCAAACCGCCTCGCACTGCTCAGGATCAGGGACGGGCATCTGGAATCGGCAAATGAAATTCTGACGAAAGCTCTTGCTGATGATCCCAGGGACATCATGACTCGAAACAATCTCGCTATTGCACTGGACATGATGGGCACAACCTCAAAGGGTATCGATATCCTGGCCCTGAATGAGATCGAGGATCCTCAACTTCTCCGCACGAGCGCCCTTCTCCAACTGAAAGAGGGACACCCTGACAGAGCCCTTGCAGACCTGGAAGCCGGGTTGGAATCAATAGGTTCCGCAGAAGAGTGGCTTCTGAGGGGTACGGCAGACCTTCAACAGGGGAAACTTCCCGAGGCGGAGGACAAATTCCGCTCGGCCATAGTGGCACAGCCATCAGGTTATGAGGGTTACCTCAACCTGGGCCTGACCTTGCGCAGGCAGGGAAAGTTCACCGAAGCGGAAAAAACTTATCAGGATGGGCTGGCCAGGGCGACCCATCCGGACCTGCACCTGAACCTCGGGGTGCTTTACGAACTTTACCGCGGGGAACCGGCCCTGGCCATTGAGCAGTACAGGCAATATATAAAACTGGAGGGTCCGGCATCCGAAAGGATCAACGGCTGGGTGGAATTTCTGGAGGGGATTCTTGAAACGAATTGAGTATTCCGAATTCAGAATTGAGAATTCTAGTCACACGTGGAACCGTTCAAAATCCTCAATTCTCAATGCGCAATTCTCACTCGGATTTGCTCATTTTCCCAAATTCTTTAAGGAGAGCAAATGAGCCGAACATTGACCTTTATCTCCATTTACCTGATATTATTGTGTTCGGCTGCGATCGCCATCGCCGAGGACAACCGTCCAAGAACATATATCCGTATGGAGGAGACTGATATCGTTGGTGTGATCGAACATCCGGAGATCACCTACATCATCCCCAAAACCAGGATTCGGTTCAGTAAAATACCCTTGGTGAGGGATTTTTCCAACCAAGCAACACGCCTGACAAATCCTCTGGCCCTCGAAACCGAGGTCAGGGTCAAAACTTTGCTCATCGGAACATTGAGATCTGCCGAATAAATCCGGCAGATCTCAATGTATGGTTTGCCGTAATCTGTTATATGCATTCATGAAGGAATAAGGGAAACAGGGGTTCTTAACCTAAAACAAGACACGGGTTCCAGATTGTCCCTTTTCCGGGAAAAATCAAATTCAGCACCGTGTCGTGACCTATCGACACGGTGCAAGGGAGGTATGCGAAATGGTTTTAATTGCCCAGGCTTTCAGGGACGGGGGACCGTTCATGTACCCGATCCTGGCAACTTCGATCTTCGCGGCGGCCATTATCATCGAACGGGTCTATTTTCTGGCCATCAGGTTCGGGATCGACGACAGAGCCTTTCTGAAAAAGATCCAGGAGCTTGTTGGAAAAGGTGACCCGGAAGGCGCCCGCAATTTGTGCAATAACACCCCCATTCCAAAAATTGTCCGTGCCGCTTTGGAGTGTGAAGGCTGTTCGGTAAGGGAGGTCCAGAACTCTGTGGATGAGGCTGCCATGGAGGTTCTGCCTTTGGTAGAACGGAGAGTCCATTACCTGGCCATGGCCGCAAACGTCGCCACCCTTCTGGGACTCCTGGGAACGATAGTCGGCCTCATGCAATCCTTTAATGCTGTGGCGGGGGCCGAGGCCGCACAGAAGGGGGCCGTTCTTGCCAAGGGGATCGCCATCGCCCTTAACACCACGGCCTACGGATTGACCGTTGCCATTCCCTGTCTTTTCTTTTACGCCTTTATCCAGTCCAGGGCCAACACTCTGGTGGAACAGATCGACCGTGTAGCGGTGAAAATGGTCAACATGGTCTCCTCCCGGGAATCGGCGGTCTAAATGGCTTTCAGGCCTTCCCAGCGCAGGAGCAAACCCGGGTATATCCTGGACCTTAACCTGGCTCCCCTTCTGAGCCTTTTCGTTGCTCTGATCCCCATGCTCCTTCTCACCGCCATGTTTCAAAAGGTGGGTATCGTCAACCTGTACCTCCCCACACTTGAGGAGGCACTCCTTCAGGATGGCGAAAACGATCCCTCTCAGGATTTCACTCTGTCTGTCTCAGTGACCTTGAAAGAGATGTCCCTCATGAAGGATCGAGAGGTGCTCATCACCGAGGATATTCAGGAAGGGTTGAAGCTCGACAGATTTATCGAAAAGCTGGTCACTCTGAAGAAAGAGTTCCCTGACAAGCGTGACGCAGTGCTTTTATTAGACAGCGAGATCCTCTACGAAACCATTATCGATATCATGGACGCTGTGCGTGTAAATGGCGACACGGAACTTTTTCCGGACATATCCCTTGCCGACAGAATATTGGAGGAGGGCTGAAGGTGGCGCACGCACCGACAAAAAGAAGGACAGCCAGAGCCAGGAAACCATCCCTGCTGACTCTCAACATCACATCGATGCTGGACATGTTCACGATCCTGATTATTTTCCTTCTTAAAAGCTATTCGGCAGAGGGTATTCTCCTTACCATCCCAACCGACCTTCACCTTCCAACCTCAACAACTCAGAGCGCACCGGAACCGGGACTTGTGGTTGAAGTTTCCAGAAACACCCTTATGGTGGATGGCAAAATGCTGGATGTGAACCTGGAGGAAATAAAGACATCTGAAAATCTTCTGATAGACACTCTTTACCAGCACCTGATGGTAAAGACCAGACAGTACCAGGAGATCTCCGGACTGAATCCCAACGCCGGATTTACCGGCCGCCTTGTACTTGAGGGAGATCGTGAAATACCTTTCAGGCTTCTTAAAAAGATCCTTTACACTTGTGGTCAGGCAGGCTTTATCAATCAATCCCTGGCTGTTTTTCAGAAAGAGTGACTTTGGCACGTAATTCTCTGCTCATTCACCTTCTCAGGAACGACCGTACCGTTACCCGGTCAGTGGTAAAGGGAAGGAATATTTACACCGGACGAGACTGGAAGTGCCAGTTGCTGGATCCGTCAAGCCCCGTGCACCGACAGAAACTCCTGTCGCGGACGATGGCAGGCTACACGATCAACCTCCCCATTAGTGCTGCAGGTACATTTATCTATCAGGGTTCCACTATTGCCCTCGAAGACATGGTGGCGTGGGGCCTGGCCAAAAAATCGAAAAAGGGCTATCAGGTCCATCATCGGGAAGGCATGTCAGCTGATATTCGTATCGGAAACGCCACCTATATTCTGGAGTATGGTCCACCCATCGTTCCAGAACTGGCCCTTGAACCTGCAAAGCAGGGGCACCTGCCCTTTAGATACCGGTTTCAAACTCCAAACAGGACCGATCTGACCTTTTTTACCCTCCTCACACTGATCCTGGTAGCTCATTTAGCGGGAGTGAGCGCCCTCAGGAAGTTCCCCATACCGGAAATAACCGCTCTCAAAGAGTTACCGAGACGAATTTCCCGATTGATCCTGGAACCTGTAGCACCGCCATCGCCGAAGATAGCGATACAAGGTGAAACGGGTGTGGGAGAGGGCAAGCCCACGGCGGAAGTGGAAAAGGAGCCGGAACCTGAAAGGGTCAAACCAGAGGCAGAAATACCCACCAAAGGAGATATCCCTGCTCCGGCAAATCGTGAAGTGATCCGAAACCAGGTTTCCAAAATGGGCATCCTGGGGGTCCTGACAGGCAGAGGAACAGCTGGGAGGAAGACAGCCGGCGCCGGGATCTCGGTACTGCAGCTGGATTCAGACCTGCAGCAGGATCTGGAAAATGTTCTTGGAGAGATAGGCGGAATTACCACTACCGCTTCCGTTGCCGGAACCGGCGGCGATGCCGGATTCGGGGGGACCGGGGCCGGAAGCGGGCTCATCGGCATCGAAGGGCAGTTAAACGACGCCAACGTATCTGGACCCATTCAGGTTTCCAATCTCGGCACGGCTGGCGGCCAGCCCTTCGGATCCCTGAATGGATCCAATACCGGAGAAGCTGCCGCAGAAGAGGTCATTGCTCCCGAGCAAAGGGAAGAACGCTCCACCAGGACTATTGCACGGGTAGTGGCTGCTCACACTGGAGCCATCCGATATGCCTACAACCGGGAGCTCCGGAAAAAAACCTCTCTCAGGGGAAAGATCATTCTGACCTTCACCATTTCACCTCAAGGAAATGTGACCGAATGCCGAATAGAGGAATCGGCCATGAACTGGCCGCCCCTGGAAAATTCCCTGGTTAAAATGATCCGGACCTGGAAATTCCCGGAAATCCCTGAAGGGGATGTTACTGTCAGCTATCCGCTGGTGTTCTTTCCGAGTATGTAATGGATACAGTACGCAGAACGCAGCACGCAGAAGAAGATCAAAAGCTGATTCACGGCCTTTTTTGAGATCTGAAATTTGATGACTTCGCAAAAAGTCATCAATGCGCCCCGCGCGGGGCGCCCAAATCAATGACTC
>JARGFZ010000047.1 GCA_029210965.1 bacterium
AGCCAGACCCGCACTTGCTCAGCGTTCTTTTCAAACGCGCGCCGCACAGGCTTCTGAGGTGTAAAGCCCCACCGGGCCAGATAGCGGCCTACTGTCCATACGGAAAGGCGGATCCCAAATCGTTTCTCTATCAATTGGGCGACGGCTTCTCGTGTCCAAAGATAAAAAGGAAGCTTCAATTGCTCAGGCGTGCGGTCCGTAATCGACCTGGCGATCTGGGCCGCCTGCCAGGGAAGAAGAGTACCCCCTTTGGGACGTCCCTGTCGCTTGGCTTTCAGCGCCTTTTTCCCATTTTCCCGGTACGCCTTAACCCAATTGCCCACAGCTTGGCGTGTCACTCCGAATATCCTGGCGACTTCTACCTGCTTCTGGCCTTCATTTACGGCCTTGACAGCTTTAACGCGGATGTCTTCCTGCGCGATCGGTGGAAGGGAACGAGCGTCATTTATCTTCATGCTGGCATTATACAAATTTGCATTATTTGCAAACCATTTTGTGCACTGATTAGCAATAGAACAGGATCGATTCAAAGGCCTGTTTTGTCGAGGCGTACAGGTTCGTCGGATCGTAATCGCTGTCACCGTAATGCTGGGAAAAGGTCCCCGTGTTGACGATCCACTTCGTCCCGGCTGCTGCCACCCCTTCCAAAACCTGTGTGGGGAATACCACGTTGCTGGTCAGGAGAGGAACGGCATCGGCCTGGCCATGCTGGCCGGATGTCGCAAGTGCTGCAAGGTGAAAAACCACCTCCGGTTCCGCATCCCGGAAGATGCGGACCATACCCTCCGTGGATCCGTCGTGCCGATGAACCGTAACTGCGTGTTCTATCGAAGAGAGATGTGTCAGATCGGAGTTCTCCCTGGCCACGGCGTGAACTGACCACTCATCGGCTACCAGTCTTCCTGCAAGGTTTGATCCCACGTACCCCGTGGCACCTGTCAAAAGGGCCACATGCCCGGGTCCCGGTCTGGGTTTAGAATGCTTCATATTAAACATGGACCGTTATTCCCTTTTCAGACTCGAGAAACACGGCCAGGCCGGGCAGTTTAACCCCTCCGCGTCCACACAGCCCCCTTTGCCGTCGCTTTCCCGATATAAGTGGAGATCTGGCCCCGGGTCAGGGACAGCATGTCGGAATCCTTGTCCCGGTAATATGCATGATACCAGCGTGCTGTGAGGAGCAGGGCTTCCTCCAGGTCCATCACGGACCGCCAATCGAGGAGGCTGAAGGCCTTGGTGCAATCGAGTTTGAGATAATGGGCCTCCTTGAAAAGGGGAACACCTGCCCCCTGACCGGGAGCCCCACGGTGGTGCTCTTCGGGCCAGAGACACCGGAGCTCTACGCGCCGCTGGGGGATAAAGCCCGCTGTCTTTACCTCGGCCTCGACTGCCAGCCTTGTGTTTCCATTTTCAACGCCAAGCGTTCTTTCTGTCATGACAATAGATGCCTCAAGGAGATCTCCCCTGAACGGGTGGTGGGACTCTGTATTACGGCCTTGAGCATTCCACCAAAAACCCGGGAAACTGCTGATATGGGAGTTCCCTAGATGACGGATCGCGAACCCGTAGTGATACCAGCCGGCAAAACCAGCTGCCCAGCCTGTCATCTGGAGCGAACTGCACCAAAACGTGGGAAAGCTGCGATACCTTTACGACGTTGTCAAGACTGTGGCCTCGTTTTCATCCACCCACCTCCGACCCGGGAGGAACTGGTCATGATGTACCAGGAGAGCTATTACAATTCCTGGGGCGGGTCAGAGCTGGAAGCTACTGTAAGCAAACAGAAAATGGCCCATTTTGAGCGTCATCTAAACAGGACAAGAAGACAGGCGCTATCAGGCTCAATCCTGGATGTTGGCTGCGCCAAGGGCCACTTTGTAGACCTTGCAATTACCCATGGCTACGATGCCTACGGCGTGGAGATCTCCTCATATTCGGGAACGATCGCAGGCGACAAGGTGGGTAAGGATAGAATCCACATAGGAACGATCGAAGCCGCGGCCTTTGAAGGGAAGAAGTTCGATGTCATTACCATGTTCGATCTTCTCGAGCATGTGCCGGATCTGCACGAAACCCTTACAACGGTATTTTCACTACTAAAAACAGGGGGGTTGGTCTACGTTGTGACTCCCGATGCAGGTTCCCTTTCCCATCTAGCCATGGGCAAGCACTGGGGGCACTACAAAAGGGAGCACCTCTACTACTTTAACCGTTCAAGCCTCGAACAGCTTCTACGGAAACATGAATTCACCTATGTCGAAAGCGGCAGCAGTCCCAAGACCCTCTCACTGGAGTACCTCTTTCAGCAGTTCGAAACATATCCGGTACCCATCCTGACTCAAGTAGCGAAATTCTTTCGGCAACTGCTCCCCTCCCGGGTAAAAGACCGGACATTGACCTTACCATCAGGAAAACTCTACTTCATGGCGCGGAAGTCGGGGGCGGGGAGTTGAAAAAAGAGTTTTTACTGTTGATAAAGGCAGCCGTCAGCGGCTCCCTGCTTTACCTGGTTTTCAGAAGAACCGATCTGATGTCAATCCTGGACGGTGTGGTCCAACTTCCACTCTGGTCTTTCCTTGCCGCCCTGATCCTCAGTCTCACTGCGGTCATGTTCGCCTCTTTCCGGTGGGGGCTGTTCATCAAATCCCATCTTGGCCGAGGCAGGGTCTTTTCCTTTTACCTGGCAGGGATGTTCTTCAACACCGTTCTTCCCGGTCTCGTAGGAGGTGATGCCGTCAAGGGTTACTACCTTTACAAAGAGGGCAGCACGATCCCCAATACGGTCTCATCCCTTTTCATGGACAGGTTCCTTGGGTATGTCGTCCTCCTGGGAATGGGCACCGCCGCCTACCCCTTTGCCTTACCTGTTTTGAAGGGAACGGAGCTGGTGTGGGCCTTTCCAGTGATCCTGGCGACGTTCATCACCATAAGTTACCTGATCCTATACAGGCGGGCAGGTAGCCGATTCGGTTTTATCGCATCTTTCCTGGAAAGTCTGGATGCCTGCTTTGTAGACACCGGCGCCATCGGCAGGGGACTGCTTTTTTCACTCATTGTTCAGGCCCTCAATGTTTTGACAGTCTATATCCTTGCCGTCGGGTTCGGGTTAGATATAACGATTCTCGTACTCATGGCCTTCCTTCCAATTATCGTCACCCTGGCCAGTGTCCCCATTACCGTTTCCGGCCTGGGCGTCAGAGAGGCTTCCTTTGTAGTATTTTTCGGGGCATATGGCCTTAATGGCGAGTCTGCCCTGGCCCTTTCCCTGGCATGGTTTGGTATCCTCATCGCAACTGGCCTCGTGGGACTGATCGAGTATCTAAGGTCAGGCCGAGGCGTGCCACCTACGCCAAAGGAACCCCGCATTAACCCTGATCTCCTTCCTTCTTCGTCCCCCTGATCCACCCCTGTCTTCAGGCAACATGACCCCAAAAAAGAGTTGACAGGGCATTAGTTCACCCTCTAACATCACGCATAATTGGGTAATATAGTTACTCTATACAACCCAGCTGTGACTACCTGTAATGAATGCCAGAACCGTTTGGTAAATAACGGCGCCAAACGGCACATCAATTCTACCAGAAAGAAGACCCTCATGCTCGAAGGTGTCATCACATCCAAAACCAAGATCAACATCCTGGTCAAACTTTTCCTGAACCCTGCCATGAAGGCATACCTCAGGGAGTTGGCCACCGAATTCGACGTTTCCACCAACTCCGTCCGCACAGAGCTTAACATCCTCACCGAGAACAATATCCTCCAGGCAGAGAAGGATGGACGTAACGTCTATTATCGAGCCAACACCAGCCACCCCCTCTTCCCCGAAATCTCCTCTATGGTCCGGAAGATCACAGGCATAGATGAATTGGCACGTTCTGTCATAGAACGGCTGGGCAACCTGGAGGAAGTTTATCTTACAGGTGACTATGCCGAGGGGAAGGACACAGGCATTATCGATATCGTTCTCGTGGGCAATATTGATAGAGCCCAACTCGATGACGTCCTCGGGAAAACCGAACGATATATTCAAAGAAAGATCCGCCCTCTTGTTCTGGCAAAGGAAGAATACAATAACCTCCTGGAATGTGGAGCCCTAGGACACACTCTGGCTCTCTGGGAAAAGCGAAATTGAGGAACATGACAGATCCAGTTCTAACAAAGAACCGAAACAGGAAAATACTTCTCAAGGTCACCAACGCGACCTTTCTCATCATCGTCTTCGTCTTCCTGGGTTTCTTTCTGTTTAAAAACTCCCGCACTGTAGGTTCCATATTGTATAATGCGGACCCGTATCTTCTGGGCCTGTCACTTCTTTTTCACTCCCTATTCGTCCTTTTCCAGGGAACTCTTGGTGTAGCAGTCCTTAGAGCGACTGGCGGCGATATCCCGTACGTCAAAGCACTCCCCATACTCTGTCTTTCTCTCATGGGCAGATATATTCCAGGAAAGATCTGGGTGGTCTCATCCAGAATTTCCCTTTTCTCCATGAAAGGCATCAAGACAGCACAGATTGTCACTGCCACGATAAAGGAACATATATTTACCATCTTCTCAGGACTTCTAATCGCGATGGTTTTCCTGCCTGCCGGCATCATCGGTAATCAGCAAGCTTATCTGTGGGGCACCTTGATCCTTGCCGGATTTCTCCTTCTTCCACCTTCTTTTGTTTACACTCTTATCAATAGAGGGCTTTCCATCTTCGGCAAGCAACCTCTTGAAAGCTGGGCTACCCGCCGCACAGTTCTCGCCTTCCTATGCCTTTATTGTATTAACTGGTTTGTGTTGGGTTCCGGACTTATTCTCCTCGCTAAAAGCCTCTACCCTGCCATCCCTCTGACTTTAATTCTCCCCTGGACAGGGCTCTACTCGCTGGCAGTGTCAGCGGGATTTATCGCTATTTTTTCCCCTGGCGGTATAGGGGTCCGTGAAGGGATCTTTTTCCTGGGATTCTCCTCCCAGCTCCCCGCTGTGGAAGCCGGCGCACTTGCGTTAATGACAAGGCTGATCGTAACCCTGGCCGAGGTCATTGTGCTTCTGGCAGTACTGTCCTACGACAGGGTCTCCAGAGTTTTACCCGAATCAGTTCCTTCCCAAGAGGAAACTGAATCTGGAGAATACCAAAGGGTTGGACATGACTGAAAAATTCGATGCCAGAGCTTATTGGGAAAAGCGACTTGGGGAAAAGTTCGATGTCGCTGGTGTGGGCTGGGAGAGCCTCGGTCGCCCATATAACCAGTGGACCTATTGGGCAAAGAAGAAGATCTTCCGCCGGATAGCAGGCAGTTTTTTCCAACATCCTGCCAACCTGAAAGTCCTCGACATCGGGTCCGGTACGGGATTTTATATTGAACGGTGGAGGGAACTCGGACTTGCTGATATCACAGGTTGTGACATCACAGCTACAGCCGTCGAAAACCTCCGACAAAAATATCCTGGCATTGAGTTTGAGCGGGTCGACATTGGATCCGATATCGACAAGCGCGATATCTCCTCTAACAAATATGACATTGTGTCCAGTTTCGACGTACTCTACCATATTGTTGAGGATGACTCCTTTGAAAGGGCAATATCAAATATTTCAAATCTTCTAAAGCCCGAAGGTCATTTCTTTCTCACTGACTATTTTTTCCGGTTTCGGGGATTTCGTTCGGAACATGTTGTGGGTAGAACCATGGCGGAATATGAAACGGTGCTAAAGGAAAACGGGCTCGAAATCCTGCAGAGGTTGCCTGCTTCCGTACTTTGTTTCCCCCCTTCAGATCTGAAAAACCAGCTGATACCCATATTATGGTACACCGCTACTTTTCCTGCGAGGCTGGTTCCAATACTGGGGTACATATACGGGTTGTTCCTTGCTCCAGCGGATGTTTTATTGACCAAATTGGTCAAAGAGAGTCCAGGACTCGAATTTATGATATGTAAAAGGAGAAGGTAAAATAGTGAGACATCCCGGTTGTTTAAATATCCTTTCGAGGAAAAGAGTTATCTGTTATTTCAACACCCCACGATCGCAAACTACCTAAATAAGCGGGAAACTACCATGAATCCAATAAAAAAAGGAAACTCCAGAGAATTTTACGAAAATTTTCATAAAAAACAAAGGTTTCCATGGATCTCCAGAGCCATGCAGGCAGAAAGATTAAGCGTAATCAGCAAGTTGATCCAAAGGTTTTCAACCGATCGACATGCGAGAAATGTGCTGCTCGTGGGCTGCGGGAGCGGTGATGACATGTCGCTGGATCCAAACGCCTTCGGCATCGACCTTTCCATGAAGTCTTTAGGCAACACCAAGACCCGCTTCAGCTCCTCTCGCGTTCTGCAGGGCGATGCACAGGTTCTACCGTTTATTGAAAACTCCTTTGATCTGATCATCTGCAGCGAAGTCATTGAACATCTGCCGCACAGAGAGCTTTTTTTATCAGAAGCGCACCGTGTCTTGAAAAAGGGAGGGATATTGATCCTGACAACTCCCAACTGGATGAGCTGGTACGGACTGGCTCGCCGGTTGGCGGAAGCGTTGACCGCCAGACCGATAACTGCAGCTGGCCAGCCCATCGACCATTGGAGCACCATTAGAAGCCTGAAAGCTGAAATGACATCAAAATTCGACTTGACTGCAACGAAGGGCATCTGGTTCTACCCACCGATGGGCAAAGGCCACATGGTGCTGCCTTTCCCACTGTCAGCACTCGTGTACTACCTCTTATTACCTGTGGAGAGGGTTTTACAGATCATCCTTCCGTCATGGGGGCATATGATCGCCATGGTAGCAAGAAAACACCAAAATAAATCGGATACGGCATTATCATGAATTCATGCTCTCCTTTGACAATTTTTACCGGCACCAAGGCCATGTTCATAAAGCTGGTCCCCCTTGCCCTGGAGTTTGACAGACGGAAATGGCATTACAGGATCATTGATACCGGGCAGCACGCCGATCTTGTCAGTCACGTTATCGAGCAGTTCGGACTCAGGGAACCAGAAATCTCCCTTGATCCAGGGCAGAAAGGTGTTTCCACACTCACGGGAGGGTTTGCATGGATGCTTCGACTCCTCTCTTACATGTTCAACAGCAGGTCGGCCCTCAAAGCGAAACTTTTTGAAGGTAAAGAGGGAATCTGCTTTATCCACGGAGATACGGTTTCAACCCTTCTTTCATGTCTTATTGCAAAAAGGGCAGGTCAGAAAGTGGCTCACGTTGAAGCAGGCCTGAGGAGTCACAACTATCTACACCCCTTCCCGGAGGAGATCGTGAGAGTCATGGTTATGCGCATGGCCGACATCCTCTTCGCTCCATCCCCAAGCGCCATGGAAAACCTTCAGAAAATGGGATTGGACCACAAGTCGCATCTACTACCGGGCAACACAAACATCGACACCATGCGGATCACCCTCAGTCGTCCGCAGGGTGAGATCCCAAATGTACCGAAAGAATATTCCCTGGCCACAATCCATCGTTTGGAAACCCTGTACAGCCAAAAAAAAATGCGCTTGATGGTAGACACACTCATTGAAGCAAACAGTACCGTTCCTCTGGCCTTCATCATGCACCCCCCCACGATAAAGCGTCTTAAAAAATACAACCTCCAAAGTCGGCTGACTGCTGCCGGGATCATTACCCTGCCGCTTATGGACCACTCAACATTCCTACACCTGCTGAAAAATGCCCGGTTCGTGATCACAGACGGCGGCAGTATCCAGGAAGAGATGTCCTACCTGGGGGTTCCTTGTCTACTTCTTCGTAAAACTACGGAGAGGGAAGAGGGAATAGGCAGGAACGTTGTTCTCTCGGGCATGGATATATCCAAAGTCAGAAACTTTCTTCATCGGTTCGGGGACTATCGCCATGTGAGCCTGCCTAATGCACTGCTGAGCCCCAGCGCCTGTATTGCAGATGTCATCTCGGACCTTTCAGCCCTGGATGGTTGAGAAAAAGGAAATTCGAGATATTGATAGAGGCCCCAATTCCTTGATAAGGCTCTATTTACTTGATAGAAAAACCGAATGGTTTTACTATTAGAAGTTATTTCACTGACACCCTGTTCTGACATTAGCTACAAATTCAAACTGTGAGGAAAACAAAGGATGAACATCCCTGACAAGATCAAACAGCTATCATCGAAGCAACAGATATTCCTGGGAGTGATTTTCATCTGTGCAGCGATCCTTGTGGCTTACTCAAACAGTTTCACTGCGGATTGGCACTACGACGATTTTCACCACATCAAGGAAAACATCAACATCCGCAAGGCTTCAAACATCCCTATCTTCTTCAAAGACCCATCGACGTTCAGTCGCAACCCACAGACGGCCATGTACAGGCCACTTCTAATGACTACCCATGCAATCAATTACCAGTTGGGGATACTAACCTCCCGTGACGGCTACAATGTTGTCTGGTATCACGTCACTAATTTTCTCTTTCACCTCCTTGCATCCATCGGTGTCTTTTTTGCGACGCGTTGGCTTTTCACTCACCGAATTGCACTCAGGGGTGTAAGCCCGACTTTCATTGCCACTTTTTCCGGTGTTTTATTTGGCCTCCACACAATAAATACGGAAACCATAGTCTACGTGTCCTCCCGTTCCTCTGGCATGTCAGCCATGTTCACTTTCTGGGCCTTTTATCTCTACCTGAAGGGATCTGATGAAAGGACAAGAGCCTTACCGCTCATTTTTTCCGGCGTTTTATACGCCTGCGGTCTCCTGTCCAAGGAGATCGCCATCACCCTGCCGGCGATGCTCATTTATTACGAGTTCCTCCTCAACAGCAGGTGGATGGCTGGAAAAGGGATATCGGATACTTTAAAAACCCTTACCGTTCGTATGATCCCCTATGGACTATCAGCAGCCGGATTTCTTTTCTTACGCAACATCTTTAATAAAGAGAACCTCGTTGAGATTCTGACTGCCAAGGGCGGCACCGCGGCCGCCCCTAACCTCACTGCCCAACTGGCCACACAGTCCCGTGCCTGGGTTTTCTACATCAGGGAGTGGCTCCTGCCCACCGGGCTTTCCATCGACAAACCGTTTGCCGTGAGCAGGAGTTTCGCCGACGGAAAGGTTCTTATCAGTGTGCTGCTCATCGCTCTGATCATTGCAGCGGCCTGGTTAGTCCGGAAAAAACATCCTGCTGTGACATTGGGAGTGTTCTGGTGGTTCACCGCTCTTATACCCACAACGATCTTTCGCCTCAACGTACCGGTCAACGACCACCGTCTTTACCTTTCTGGCCTGGGGGCCGTTCTCGTGTTCACATACATCGCCAGTCGCCTCTATATCAGGTTCCGAGGAGATGGCGGATACTACTACAAAGGGTTTGTCGCACTATGTCTCGCTACTCTGCTCCTCATGGGCATGGGTACTTTAAAACGTAACATGGCTTTCGCCACCGAAGAGACCATGTGGAAAGACGTCATTCTCAAGGACCGCAAATCGGTACGGGGATACAACAACCTGGGCATCTACTACGAGCAGCACGGAGAGTGGGACAAGGCCCTGGCCCACTACCAGCAAACGATCAAGCTGGCCCCCATGTTTCCCAACCCCTACATCAATATCGGGAACGTGTACCACAAGAAGAAGGAGTACGAGAACGCCGAGAAGTGGATGAAACGGGCCATCCAGCTGGACCCGAAGTCGGCCCTGGCCAATTACAACCTCGGGAACATCCTGAGGGAAGCAGGGAAAACGGATGAAGCTATTTCCGTTTACACGAGAGCGCTGCAATTGAACCCCCGATACATCGAGGCAGCCAACAACCTGGCGAATATCTACTTCAAGAAGCGTAACTACCCCGAAGCCATAACGTATTATGAAAAGGCGCTGTTCATAGACCCGACCTTCGCCATGTCCTACTATAACATTGCTCTTGCCAACGAGAACCTGGGCCAGTTTAATGAAGCCCTGGTCAACTACCAGAACTTCATGCGTTACTGGCTGGGGGATCCGAAATACAAGAATCTGGCTGCGAGGAAACTTTCCGAACTGGGCAAACGTATCAACCGGTAACAGTCAAGACCCCATGCAATCTACGGAAGGGAACGATCACATGAGAACCAGCACCCTGAAAATAACAGTGACAGCAGCTTGCGCAGCCTTGCTCATCGTCTCGAGCTCCCAAGGTTTCACCGGGATGTCCGGAAACAAGGATCAGTCGCATGGCTCTGGAAGCGCCGGCCAAAGTACGGCACCGGCAACACAGGAGGTGACCTTCGTCCCCCCCGCGATCATCATCAACGGCGTTCAGGTAAATCCGGAGCTGGTCATGTCCCAGCTGAAGATGAACTGCCTCGGTTCCAGCATTCTCCACGGGGTTCAGATCTTCGATGACTGGAGTCCCGACCACTGTCCCGAGGTCGTGGACCTGATGATCGGGCGGGAGCTTCTCAACAGGGAGGCGGTCAAGGCCGGGATCACTGTTACCGACCAGGAGTTCGAGGAGGTTTTCCGGCAGAATCTCGATGGCCTCGGGGGCCAGGAAAAGGCAAAAGGTTTCTTCGCGCCCCTGGGCTTTACCATCGATGATTACCGGGTCCTCTCGCGCCACACCTACCTGGCCAGGAAATACACCCAGGAGGTCCTCGCCCCGGAAGTGATCAGCAGCAGAGAGGTTGAGCAGTACTATGGAGACAATATCGATATCCTTTCCGGGGTGGAAACACTCATCTACAGCTACGTCGGCGTGAGGTTCACGGGGGAAACCGATGACGGTTTTATCAAGCGCATGGAAGCTGACGCGGGAAAGGTGACGAACACTGCGGGCATGAAGGAACTTGCCGCCCGTTACAGGAGGGAACTGGGCCAGAAGGGTATCGTGGCCCAGGTGTACCTGAACGAGGTGAATTCCCTCGAGGGGGGTACCGTATTTAGAAACGCCGTGGGGGTAGAGCCGGGAAGCACGACCTTCTTTGCCAACACCAAGGGCAACGGCGAAGTTTATCACATCATCCTCCTCGTAGAAGCGTTCTCACCCCGGGAGGGACCCACCTACGAGGAGGTAAAGCCGGGGCTTAAGGAACGCATGATAACGGAGCAGACCAACAACGCCATAAACGCCAAGGTCAGGCAGCTAAAGGACGCGGCGGTCATCCGGGTGGTGCAGGAGTAAAACAACGCCCCTCTCCCTCCGTCACCCCGGGCGGAGCGGCAGCGGAGACCCGGGGTCCATTTACAAAAGCGTGTCATAAAGGTCGACCCAATCCGGGTTCTGCTTTTCGATAAGTTGAACTTTCCAGGCACGTCTCCATCTTTTCAGCAATTTTTCCTTTCGGATGGCACCAGGCATGTCAGGATACAGCTCGAACCAGACAAGCCTGTCAACCCCGTATTTTTTTGTAAAACCGGACACAACACCGTTCCTGTGCTCCCAGACTCTATTGATAAGATCTGATGTCACCCCCACGTACAAGGTTCCATTATTCCGACTGGCCATTATATAAACACACGGCCGACGCTCCATGGTACCTCCTTTTTTGGCTGGACTTGCAGCACCGTGAACTTCCAGAGCATTCAATAAAAGGTTCATTGCCACATTATGATGTTGCAAAATCTTTACCAGAAAGTGATGTGGATCCCGGATAACCCCGCTCCAGGCGCTGGTTTCCGGGATGACGATAATGAGGAAGGTCCGGTTTCCGGGATGACCCTCTCCTCCGTCACCCCGGGCGGAGCGGCAGCGGAAACCCGGGGTCCAGGACAAAAAAAGGGCTTCAGTATTACCCGAAGCCCTTTAAATTTTTTGTTTTACCTAATGCGGGCTAGGGGTGCCCGGAAGGCCTTTTTCCTCCTCCACCACCCGGATGCCCGGCCGGTTTACTTCCCCCCGGCATGTCGATCTGGTTGGGACCGCCGCGCTGATGGTAACCGCCCGGGGGCGAGACTCCCCGCAGAGCCTTCTGCATGTCCAGCCACTGGCCGATGACCTCGTCGATCACCTCCCTGGGAACGACGTACACTGGCGGGGCGCTCTTGCTCTTCTCGATGATGAGCTGGGTGCGCTTGTCGCTGCTCTGTTCCTGCATGTACCTGGCCTTGATAAAGGCCGTCACCTGGTCGTAAGGCGGGGCCTCACCCCGGCGCTTGCCGTCGAGCCGGTAAACGGCCCAGCCGGACCCTGTCTCTATGGGGGGTGTCACCTTTCCCACCGCCGTCAGTTCCAGCGCCGTCCGTACAGCCGCATCGAAATCTCCATCGGAATAGGTACCGGACATCTGTTTCGCTCCTGAAACGAGGGCCGACCGGGTGTCTATATCATCTATGGGTACACCCTCTTCCAGGAGCCTGTTGATCTCCTGTGCCGCCTCCCCGGTAAGCCCGTCGTAGCCCATGACGCTGAAGATCCCCTCGGTGCCCTCGGGCACAAACTCCTCCATGTAATAGGAGAAAAGCTCTTCGGGAGTCGGCTCGTTCTCCCTGGCGAGATAAAGGGTCATGCTGTTGGCAAGGGAGTACTTGCGGACACGGGCCAGGTTCTCCATGACCGCTTCATCATCGGCCATGCCCTGATTCCGGGCCTCGAGCCCCAGGGCCAGCCCCTGGTGCATCAGTTTCATGATGGGAACCCACCGCTGGGCGGTATCCTCTGTGGGGCGGTCGACGGCTGTCATGAGGTAAAGGGCAAAGCCCCTCAGGAATTTGACCGAAATATCAAAATCCCCCACCTGGCCGACCTTGACATCGGGGTCATTCGAGGAGAGGGCCGATTCGATAATCTCTTCCTCGATGGAAAGAGGGTGTTTGGCCACGACCTGACTGATGAAGGACCTCACCATGCCGCTCTGGAGGTCCCTTTCTTTCCCCGTTCTTATTATCACCTTTTCCTCTTCGGTAAGGGGCCTTTTTTCATCCACCCTGAAAAAGGTGTAGCCCATGGGGGTGGGGATGATCTCGGAGACCTGCCCGGGTTCGACCTTCACCAGCCTGCCCAGTATTTCGTCGCCGTAGATGTTGCCCAGGGCCATTACCTGCCAGTCTCTGATCTCCCCTCCCCTTGGGGCGGACGGGTCCGCGCTGTACTGCCGGGCGACATCCTCGAAGGGCATGCCTTCCTCAACACGCATCCTCAGGTCCTGGGTGGCCGCGAGGTCAAAGGTACTTATCTGGGAAAGCTTGAAAGCGAATGCGCCCTCGGGAACGAAAGCATCCAACACTTCGGGGTCAACGGTAAAATCAGCCGCCTGCCTCTGCAGGTAGTTGTCACCTATCCAGAAGTGAGTGAGCATCTTCCACTTGTAGGCGATCTCGGGGTCGACATCCAGGTTGAGCCTCTTGGCTTCGAGGTACAGGTAATGCCTGGACAGCGCTATTTCCAGAGAGCTTTGAGTGACCGACTCGTAGGTGTCCTCGGAGGAGGGTTTGGCGAAAAGGTCCATGAAGGCGTCCCGGATCTCCTGCCTGGAGATGTCCTCGCCTCCCGCGCGGATGACGGCCGTGCCCGCTGGCGCCGCGGCGAGCTCTACGGCGGTTGTGATCTTTTTGGCTTCATCAACAGGGCCTTTAAAGACGCTGCATGCAGGCATGGCGAGCAGGGTCGCTGAAAGGATAAGGGCGCACAGGCTCATTGATCTTGACAGTTTTGCGGTGGGGCCCGAGAGGACCATTTCTACCTCCTGACCAGTGGGGTGCAAGGTGCCGGGGAAACATGAAGCGGGATGGAGCCGAGGGCCCCACCCCGCCGGTTATACCGGTAGATCGAACGCCCTGTTAAGGGGTAAACACTACTTATAAAGCTCCGCAATGGCCTCTTCGCTGGACTTGTCGTAGCCTGAGAAAACGTGGGTGACTACGCCGTCCTTGCCCACGAGGACGGAAGACGGGGTCACCGAGAGCCCGAAGGATATGGGTACCGCGAACTCCTGGTCCAGGTAAATCGGGATATCCATGTAGTCCTTCATATACTGCTTCTGGTACCGCTGGACGGCAGGGGCACCGGCGAGATCGATGGAGATAAGCACGTTGTTCCGGTCCTTGTACTTGCGCATGAGCCACTTGATCTCGTTGAGGCAGTTGCGGCATGAGGTGTTGAAAAACACAAGTACGCTGGGCTTGTCCTTGATAACGCTCTTCACGGTGACTTCACCGCCGTCCAGAGTTTTGAACTTCAGGCTCTCCGGAATGGCGTCGCCCGCCTTGAGGGTAGCGGCCGAAGCGCTGCCGGAGGCCAGGGCCAGGGCCAGGACCGCGATGGCGAGAACAGTGCAGATCTTCTTCATTGCGTACATCTCCTTCCAGGATTAAAACGGGGCTGCGGGGCAAATCCCCGCAGCCCCCCTGTGCTTGCTGTTTCATTTGTCATCCCGCACGCGGCATGGCCGCGATCCGGGACCCAATACCTACTTGCTATGGCAGGCGTTGCACAGGACCTGCTCGTTGATGAAGCTGGAGGCATCCACGCGGGCGCCCTGCTCTAAAATGTAGTGGCTCGTGGTGTAGAGGTTGTTCCACGACTGGGCGGAGTTGTGGGCCCTGTGGCACGACTCGCAGTTGATCTGCTTGCCGGCAGCCGTGCCAGCGGTGTTGTCGCCGACCACCGTCACGCCGTTGTCGGCCACCGAGGCGTTGCCCCAGATCTCGGCCGAGACGTCTGTCGTGTAGGTGGGCTGCACCGGGTGGGTGGTGCCTGTTCCCGGGGCGGCGCCGTGACAGGCGGAGCACAGGAAGTCGTTGCCGGCGGCGGCTGCGTCCGTCCTGTTGTTGCCCGACGGGGTGAGGAGCAGGCCGACAGCGTCGACGGTGCTCGGCTCGTTGTCAGTGACGTTGTCGGCGGTCTGCACGGTGAAAGTGTCGGTCAGGATGAGGTGGCACGAGGTGCAGATGAGGTCGCCGTCAACGCCGCTGTCCTGGCCGTAGTCCATGGATGCCGCGCCGGCCAGGGGAACTACGCTGTCCTTGGTTACGTTGCCGCCCCACTGCCAGGCGGTGTTGGTCACCGGACCGAGGTAATGGGTGCCGGTCTCGGAGACGAGGTCGCCGTCACGGTCGGTCTGCCTGACCCCATCCACGAACTGGGAGGGGTTGAGGCCGTGGCAGTCCACGCACATTTCCGCTTCGGCGTTCAGGCCGACGATGCCCGGGAAGGCGACCACGTTGTTGTGGGCGGTGCCGAAGTGGCAGGTGGTGCAGTTCATGACGCCGTTTAAAGTGGCCGCGGGGCCGAAGCGGTAGTAGGTGCCGCCGCCGGTCCAGTCGGCAGTCGCTCCGCTCTGGACATCATCGCGGGTCACGGTGTTCCAGGCCACTGCGGTGCTGATCTGGGGCTCGCCGGCCGCACCGCCGCCACCTCTTAGGTGGGTTCCGTAGGTCACTTCGATACCGGAGGGGTGGTGGTTCGTCTTGGCGCTGGCCGTGCTGTGGCAGTCGTTGCAGTACACCCTCATGAGGGAGTAGTCGTCGGCGTCAGCCTGGTCGTTGAGCCTGGCGAAGTGCATGTCGTGGCAGGACTGGCAGACCAGGGTGGCGTCGGTGCCGAAGGCGCCGGTGAACTTGGCGCCGTAGGCACCTGTGACACCGGTGTCAATGGTCATGCCCCACGGCTCAGTTGACTGGTAGGGGTGAGAAAAGGTCGTCACCGAACCGGGGCCGGCGTTGGTGTCGGTGGTGATGTCGTGACAGCCGGTGCAGATGGCAGCGGCCGCGCCGGCGGCCGGGTCGGTGTTGAGCACTGCCAGGAAGTTGAAGCCCCAGCCAGCCGGGACGGCGGCCACGGCGTTGCCGTTGAGGCCGTCGCCCACCGCGTAGGCGGCTTCGTCCGTCTCGTTGGAGTGGACCATGTGGCAGGTGCCGCAGTTAACCTCACCGGTGACTCCGGCGCCCGCGTTGGCCTCGAACTTGCCGCCCAGGTTCCAGTGGGCAAGGTCGTTGCCGGCCACGCTGGAGGTGATCTGGACAGCCAGGTCGGGGTAGGTGCTGTTAAAGCGGACGGAGAAGGCCGCGCCGGCGAACTCGTACAGGTTCGAGGCGCCGGCAACATCGGCAAGGAGCCTGTTGTCCGTGGGGTGGTTCTGCCTCGTGGAGGTACCCAGGGTGTCGCCGGTGACGTCCATGTCGGCCCTGTTGATGTGGCAGTCCTCACAAAGGGTCAGAAGGTCGCCCTCGACAAAGGTGCCCACGGCGTTGTCCCTGAAGAAGGGGCGCGTGGCGTTGTCGTGGGGGTTGTGGCACGACTGGCAGCCGATCCTGTCGGTGGCAGCGTCGTAGCCGTAGATGCCCGCGAGGGCCGGATCCGGGTCGGCGCCGGTGATGTCGCCCCAGCCGCCGGTGGCGACGAGCAGCGTGGCGTCACGGCCGTGGGCCCCGTTCAGAGTGCCCTGGAACGGAACGACCTGCTGGGTGTCCTCGTAGGTGACCGCACCGTGGCAGTCCCAGCACATGACGGCGATGGCATCGCCTTCCCAGGGGGACCCGCCGCCCGACACGGCACCGAGACCGGAGGGGAACAGCCCCGCACCGGCCGCGCCGTGGGGCACGTGGCAGAAGGAGCAGGCGCCCTGCTGGGCGGCCGCGCCGGTGAGACCGTCGTGGGCCACAACGTTGTGGCTCGTGTCGACCAGGGCGCCCATGGCTCCGGCAGCCGTGATCGCCACGAAGGCGACGGCGATAAGAATAACGGAAAGTCTTTTCATTTGTTTCCTCCTGATAGCTTGACAAACATCTGTTTTAAACCCGGGCCGGTATTACGGCCCACTCCCTTCCCATGCCCTGGATCTCTTTCTCCCGATGGATCCAGGACTCATTTCTCGGTCCACCTCCTTTCACTTTCAGTTTGCTCTGCGTACCTGGTGAAATAAAAGCTCCTTAAAAACACTGCTTGAACCGTTCAGGAACCCTGTGCTCCAGATCGGCATGTATCCTCGGCATTGGACAGACTCCCTGACCTACTGCTCCAGGGGAGGCAGCTCAACCTTGTCGGCCTTGCTCCAGTCGAGGCTGTAGTCGGCCAGCGTCTTGCTCATGGACTCCACGATGATCAGTTTCCTCTGGTCCGCGGAAACGAGGGTCATCATGGGCGTCAGCGTTTCGACGTTGGCCTTTTTGGACTCGTCGGTGACTATGTAGACCGGCAGCCAGCCACGCTGCCAGGCGTCTTTATATTCCTCATGATATTCGAATACCTGGATGTTGCCGGCCCGGCCGTCGGCGGCGTAGAGCCGTCCCTGGGGACTTATATACACACCCTTGATGGAGGTAAAGGTCCCGAAGATGGAGCCGCCGCCCCCGATCTGGTACTTCTCGCCGTCGGGTGTCACCTGGATGATGGAGTTGATACTGGCGGCGTAAATGTTGCCCTCCTTGTCTACGGCGAGGGATATGGGCTTGTTGATGGCCCATTTGGGGGCGTTGCTCAGTTCCTCGCCGGGCTCATAGAGGATGGTCTCGATGAAAGTCCCGTCCCGCTCTAGGCGGATGAGGCGGTTGTTGTTCAGGTCACCGACGACCAGGTTGCCGTCCGCGTCAATAACCACATCGCTGGGGCGGGTCTCGGCGTTCTTCTGGATGGTGACAGCCTTGCCGGAGGTGTCCTGGCTGATGTAGTAGAGAGTCCCCTCGTCGTCCGGGGAACCATCCGGGGGTTTGGGCAGGTCCATCTTCTGTACTACCGCGCCCCGGGTCTCGCCCGCCGCGTCGGGATCCACTACCCAGAGCTGGTTTGTGGGTGCGTGGTTGACGTAGACCATCTCACAGTTCTCATCCCAGGCCAGACCCATGAACTGTTTGTCGTTGGGGATGAGGATCTCGGGCTCCCAGAGGATCTCGCCCTGGGTGATATCGTCGAAGATGTACAGGTAATGAGCGGAGAGAATCAACCTGTTACCGCAGATGTCGGCGTCGGTGGGGTACTGCTCGAGATCCGCTCGGTAGTTGAGCTTGGCGGGCAAACTGTGGACCTTGAACTCCAGGCGTTTCCGGCCCTTGTCGGCCGCAGCTTCCACCATGAGGGTGGCCTCGATGAGGTCCGACAACGTGGAAGCCTTGCCGGTGTTGTCCTTGGACTTGACGGCGTATTGGTAAACAACTCCCGCCTCAACCTGGGCATCCTGGTACCGGGTCTCGGTGATGGAGGAGACCATCTGCCAGTCCTTCTCCCCCTTGACGCGGCGGAAAAGATCGTAGATCACCGCTCCATTGGCCGGATCCCAACGAATGTCGATGCGGTCGAAGCTGGGGCGGACGATCATGGATTTGGGGGGCTCGATCTTGATGATAGTGATCTTCTGCTCCGAGGACGGAGGGCTTTCAGCCCCCGCTGCGTCCACTGCCGTGACCGTGTAGATGTACTCACCACCTTCGGTGGGAGCAGGGCTGATGCTCTGCATAGCCGGGGATTCGGTCGCCTTCTTGCCGTTGAGATAGACGTTGTACTTGACGGCGCCCGGAACCGGACCCCACATGAGGATGACCTGGGGACCGGCCAGCATGGGGAAACCGGGCATCCACGCCGGTGCCGGGAGGGCCGCCGAAGCCTGCTGGGGCACAACCAGACCGCATACCATAACGGCCACGGCGAGGAGCACCCCAAGTGCTTTAAAAGTTCCGTTCATTTTGATCCGTTTCATTGTTACCTCCTTCTTCCTCCATCAGTGTTTACGCAAGTTTCGTTCCACATTTTGGTTAAATATGACGAATATGGGTGCCAATCTTCCTCTTTTATCTCAAGCTCTTACAAGGACTCAACGTTCCGTGTAAATCTGGCCTCCCCAGGGGCGGCAGACACTGTGAGATAACACTCATAGGGTGCGGTATTTGCCACAGGTTTAGGGTGGTGTGGGGGGAGTGAGAGTATGGAGGTATGGGGGTATGGAGGTAAAACCCAATAAATCCATTCAGAGGCCTCAGATCCATTCCTCATCCCTTGTCTTTGAATGTTCCATTTGCCCGCGTTGTCTATCATGCTGATGATCTGCGCAATGATAACCCGGTATGCTGTGTCCAATTCAGTTACGGTATCTTCTCCCAGATAGCCGCACTTCTCCGCAAATTTTAACCACACCTGGGTTTCACCGGCCTCAGCCTCAGCGTCACTCAACTTTGAAACAAACGCTTTCTTGTATCTTCTTTTCCTCCATGCTTCCGCTATATTGGCGCACACCGAACGTGAGGAGCGCCTTATCTGATCGACAAGAGAGTACCTTTCCTCTGCGGGAAAGGACTTTGTAACATCGAAAATCCGCATGGCAGCATCCATGGCACCTTGAAATACACGCAGATCTCCGTAATCTTTGACGAACTCTTTGTTGTCGCCTATGGATTCACTCTCTTCAGGAAATGATCTATATGATCAGATGGTTACGTTGCTCTTTCTATACAGTATTTACTCCCTTACCATGATCTTCGCCCTACTCCCCTACTCCCTTACCATGATCTTCAAAGCAGTCCATGCTTCTTCATGCGATACCGCAGCGTGTCCCTGGAGACACCAAGCAGTTTGGCCGCCACGGACTGGTTGTTCCTGGCTCTCTCAAGGGCCTCGTTGATGAGGCGAAGTTCCATTTCATCGAGGTTCAGGGTAAAAGCCTGGTCCGTTGGGGAAAGGGCGCTGTCAACCCTCTTGAGGGCCAGGTCCCCCATCCCCAGGCTATCGGCCGAAGAAAGGATCATGGCTCTTTCGATAACGTTCTTGAGCTCACGCACGTTCCCCGGCCAGTCGTACTCCTTCATGGCCCTGGCCGCGTCAGGCTCTATCTTCCTGATCTCCTTGCCCAGGTCTTTGCTGAAATCGGCCAGGAACCGCTCGGCCAGAGGAAGGATATCTTCCCTGCGCTCCCTCAGGGGCGGTATCGTGACAGGAAGTACGTTGAGGCGGTAGAACAGATCTTCACGGAAAGCCTTTTCCCTGATGCGCTCTTCAAGGTCCTTGTTAGTGGCGGCAATGACACGGACGTCTACCGAGATGTCCCGGGTCCCTCCCACCCTTTTGAAGGTGCGGGATTCAAGGATGCGCAGCAGTTTGGCCTGCAGGGCCAGGTCCATGTCCCCGATCTCATCTAAAAACAGAGTCCCGCCATCGGTAACCTCGAAGAGGCCCTTTTTCAGCTCCTTGGCATCGGTAAAAGCCCCCCGCTCATGGCCGAACAGTTCGCTCTCCAACAGTTCTCTCGGCAGGGCCGTGCAGTTCAGGGGCATGAACGGCTTGTCGCACCGGCTGCTCTCGTAGTGGATGGCCTGGGCTATGAGGTCCTTCCCGGTGCCGCTCTCACCCGTGAGAAGGACGGTAGCAGTATCCGAAAGGGCGATCTTGCGCGCCACCTCCACCACCTCTTCCATCATCTTGCTCTTGAAGGTGAAGTTGTGAAAGCCGTACCTCACGCTATCCTTTTCCCGGAAACGGATGACCTCATCCCTCAGCCGCCTGGTCTCCAGGGCCTTGTCCACCACCAGCCTGACCTCCTCCAGGTTAAACGGCTTGGGGATATAGTCAAAGGCCCCGTCCTTCATGGCCTTGACCGCGACCGAAAGATCAGAGGTGGCCGTGACCATGATGACAACGCAGTCCGGACGTCTTTCCCTGATACCGGGGAGAAGTTCCATGCCGCTCATGCCGGGAAGCTGAATGTCCAGGAGAGCCAGGTCCGGCGCCTCCCGCTCCATGAGAGCGAGCCCCTCTTCGGCCGAGGCGGCCAGGAAAACCTCGTAACCCTGCTCCACCAGGCTCTGCTGAAGAGACCAGCGGATGAGGTATTCGTCGTCGACTACAAGGATCCTACCTTTAGAGGACATTTTGTTTCACCACTGAGATCACTGAGAGTTCCTTAAGCCGAAAAAGGGGTAAATCAAAACCGGGAAACCTTTCTTTTTACCACTGAGGACACTGAGAACACTGAGAAAACCAATTCTTCAGGGGGTAGAACCAGTCTCATGACGTCAAAGCACCTTTCTTTTTACCACTGAGGACACTGAGATCACTGAGAGTTCCTTAAGCCGAAAAAGGGGTAAATCAAAACCGGGAAACCTTTCTTTTTACCACTGAG
>JARGFZ010000048.1 GCA_029210965.1 bacterium
GCGTTGCGGCCTGCGGCTTTGCCGGGAGGGAACTTACGACCCCTGGTTACCCAGACGCCGCTCCCGCCAGCTACCGAGGTGAACGGATAACTCCTCGGACGGGACTTGAACCCGCCAGATAAATGGCCGTTACTGCATACGGTCGTGTCCCACTTTCTTGCTTTTTGAGTGGTTTTCCCAATTAATTTGTTGGCCTCATTCTTGCTCCTTCATCATCATTTAGAAAATGGAGGTGCAAGGATGGCAAGATCTCTGCGTATTGAATTTGAAGGTGCCCTTTACCATATCATAAACAGGGGCGTTGGCAGGATGACGATCTTTCACAGCGAAAAGGATTGGATGAAGTTTCTCGTCTTCCAGGAGCGTGTCATCAAACAGTTCAACTGGACATGTCACGCCTATTGCCTGATGGGAAATCATTATCTCTTGATCGAAACTCCTGATCCAAACCTGTCAAGGGGAATGAAGATCCTCAACCAGCTGTACAGTCAGTTCTATAACTGGAAGTATCAGCGCACAGGAACCGTTTTCCAGGATCGTTACAAAGCATGGCTGGTGGAAAAAGAGGAAAAGTTTCTCGATAACTCCCGGTACATCGTCAATAACCCTGTGGAAGCAAAGATAGTCCAGCATCCTTCAGATGGGCCATACAGCAGTTTCAGAGCGACTCGCGGTCTGGAGAAACCTCCTGCGTACCTGGAAACTGATTTTCTCTTGGGGCATTTCAGTTCTTCACGTAAAAAAGCTCATAATATGTACGAAGAGTTTGTCCTGGCAGGGATAGGGATGGAATCTCCTCTTAAAGAAGCAAAAAATCAGATCTTCATCGGATCCGATTCGTTCATAAGGGAAACCATGTTGAAAGTAAGGGACCCTGACACTTTACAAAGTCTTCCCAGAGGACAAAAGATGGCCGGAAGGCCTGCACTCAATGAATTGTTCAATGATAAGGTTATGGGATCAAGGAAGAAAAGAAACAACAGGATCAAGGCGGCATTTGAGGAATACCAGTATCCTTTAAAGGAAATCGGTGAACATCTGAAATTAAACCCTAACTACCTGTCCCGCCTCCTCGGGGATATGAGAAAAAAGTAAGAAAGTGGGACACGACCCCAAGGTTTGCCCCCAAGGTTTGCCTCGCCGCGGCAGGCGGGTTGGGAGTTAAGGATTTCAACTGCATGCTCATAGGATCAGATACTCCTCGTGATCCACGAAATAGATCCCCGTTTCCTTAACTCTCCCTATCCCGAAACTCTCCCACGCTTCCTTATACGCTTCCAGCTGGGGCCGGTATTTCTCCAGGTCCTTCGCTCCCGTCTTGTAGTCCACGATGACCCAGCCGTCCTCCTCCTCAAACACCAGGTCCATGACGCCAGACTCCAGCACAGGACCACGGGGCTTATCCTTTTTCAGCCGAGTGTAAGGGACTTCACGCAGCACCTGTTTCGCACTCCCGGCTTTCGCCCAGATATCCGAAGCTGTTACGGACTGGATGGTCCTCACGGCCTCATCTGCGTGATCTGCCGAAAGCTCGGCGTCCAGCAGGAAGCTCACAGCGAGGTTCTTCAAGGTGCCTGGATCGTCGGCGGTGGCCTTATCCCCTGCCGCCTCCAGGAGCTTGTGGATGACGGTGCCCCACTCGGTGCCATGCTCCCCTGACGGCGTCCCCTGGACTCCGGAAGTCCGGGCAGCGAGCCGCGACGGGAACTCCTTGTCCCATGTTTTTGCTTTCAGCACGGTCCACTTTCCGGTGTACACGGACGGGTCCCCGTCGTCGTCCGGTCCCAGGGCCGCTTCCAACAGGGCCGGCGGCTCGAGGTCTTCCGGGTCGTCAAGGGGCAGGGCATCGGCCAGGTAATCGTTAAACGCGGTCCACGGATGTGAGCCGCCCATGCCCTCCATGTGGGAAACGACCAGCATACTGCCCGCGCGGGTGGCCGCCACATAAAGAAGGCGCGTCAGCTCCGCTTCCAGGAAAGCTGTTTCCCGCGGTGCCCAGGTCTCGCTCCAGCCGGGTGCCAGGGCCACAGGCGCAGGGCGGCCCCAGCCAAGGTCGGGACCGACCACCTCGGTGTAGCCCACAACTTCACCGCCATCAGGGTCTCCGGTGCGGACAATGTGCAGGGAAGGCGCCGTGTTCCAGGTTCCCGCCGGCGTGGCAAGGAACACCACCGGGGCTTCGAGCCCCTTGACCTTGTGCAGGTTCATGACTCTTACAAAAGACGCCGGTTCGGGGCGCGCGGCGATACCGTCGTGCTCCTCCTCCCCGGTGACGAGGCGATGGAGGGTCTCGATGACGTGGTCCAGAGTGGACCTCTGGGCCCAGGCTCCGCGGAGGATCTCCATGGCCTTGTAAAGGCTCCCGGCCCTGAGGTCGCCGTCATCAAAGGCGGCCGCCATGCCCGTGAGCCCCAGGTCCTCCGTGATGCGTTCCAGCGCCGGGACCGGAGCTAAAGAGGACAGCCAGAAGGCGTAGCGGCGCAGGCGCTCGCACACATCGGTGAGCAGGTCGATCTGTCTTCGGCTCAAGTCCCTTGGCACCGGGCGGTCCCAGCGAAACTCTCCCCCGGCAAGGCGGTAGTCTAAAAGGTCGGCGTCGGCCACCCCGAAAAGGTTGCTCCTTAAGACCGCGACCATGGCCACCGGATCGTGGGGCCTCGCGGCCGCGCGCACCACCAGGTACAGTTCGTTAAGCTGGACTACTGCTCCCAATGCCGAACCCCCCGTGATCTGGTGGGGTATGCTGAACCGGTCGAGGGCGCTGGAAAACGGGGAGAGGTGCTCCCTTTTCATGGTCACCACCATGAAATCCCCGAAGGCGCACGGCCGCGGGTGGCCGTCCTTGCCCGTAACGGTGGCGCCCGTATCCACGAGGTCCCTGATGGTCCTGGCGATCCTTTGGGTCTCGTATTCCATGATGAGCTGTTTGTTGGTACAGGTCGCCGGTATGGGCAAGGTCCGGATGCCGTGCAGGTCGGGGGCTACCGCAAAATCCCTTCCGGATCGAAGTTCAACGTAGCGCGGAGCTTCATCGGTCTCAGTAATGGGGAAGCGTAGGGCGAACACCCGGTTGACCCAATCGAGAAGCTCCGGCCGGGAACGGAAGTTGGCCGACAGCTCGAGCTTCTCGCCTTTGCCGCCACCGGTAATGATGCGCCTTACCTCGTTGTAGATCATGATATCGGCGCGACGGAAGCGGTAGATGGACTGCTTGGGGTCGCCCACCACGAAAAGGGAGCCCGGCCCGGGGGTGCACCGTTTCCAGTCTTTCTCTTGAAGGTCGGTGGATGTGAGCAGCAGCATGACCTCGGCCTGCACCGGGTCTGTGTCCTGGAACTCATCAACGAGCAGGCGCTGGTACCTGCTCTGGAAAAACCGGCGGACTTCCGGGTTGTCCCTGAGGAGCATCGCGGCGCGAAGCAAAAGGTCCTCGTAGTTTAGAGCCCCTTCCAGGTGCCGCATGCGCCGGTAGCTTACGATGGCCGGCAGCACGGTATGAACAGCCACGGCGTAGCGGTACTCCATGAACCTTTTCACCGCGGGCAGGGCCCAGCTGGCACTAAACTCCACCCAGCGCGCGGCCTCGGCTAGCGCCTGCTCCTTGCCTTCCGGGTAGAACTTGTGACGGGGAGTGACCTTGCGGTCAAAGACTTTAAAAACATGAAACATGGTCAGGGGGGCTGCCAGATCGCCTGCGTTGCGCACCATGCGGCGAAGGCGGCCCATGGCGGGGATGAGGGTGTCGGAGCCGTGATCTTCCGGCAGATGTTCAAAGAGAGTGTCGATGTGCCTGAGGTAATCTGTCAGCGCGGCAAAGGCGCGGGTCAGGTCCGGCGGCTCCGGATCGGGCGCGGGCCACCTCTTAACATCCGGATGGCCGGAAACGGTTTCGAAAAACCCGAAAAGCTCTCCGGGGGCAAGGCCGGATTTAAGAATGTGCTCCTGGTCGGCGGCGGTAAGGGACCCGGACATGTGTTCGTCAAAGGCCAGGCGGCGCAGCCGCGCGTCCTGGACCTCGTCCATCTCGGCAAACTCGGGATCGATGCCGGCTTCCACCGGCCGTTCACGAAGGAGCCGCGCGCAGAAGGAGTGGATGGTGCCCACAAAGCACCTGCCTGATTCTTCGATACCTGCCGCAAGCAGGCCGGCCCGCTGCATGTCCCCGGCTTCGGTGGCCTCGGCAAGGGCGGATTCCAGCTGAAGCACAAAGCGGCTCTTGAGCTCCGAGGCGGCCTTGCGCGTAAAGGTGACCGCGGCGATGTTGGCCGCCTTTGCCTTCCCGGAGCCGATGAGGGCGGCCATGCGCCTGACCATGCTCGTGGTCTTGCCGGTGCCCGCCGCGGCTTCCACAAGGAAGTTCGTGTCGAGGCTCTCCTCGATATTGGCGCGCTGCATGGCGTCCGGCAGCCGGCGGGCGTTATCCTTAGATGTACCCACGAAGTTTCCTCAGGGGATCGAGCCTTTCGTCGTCCCCATCCAGTTTACGGGCGATACCTTTTGCCTGAAAAACGGTATCGCCGCAGATGAGAGTGTAGTCGCACCATCGGCAGTCGTTGGAATGGTCCGTTGGTGTAAAACACCCCGACCCGGCCAGGTCGCACAGGCTGTGCAGCACATCCATCCTGTCTGTCAGCTCGTCGCGGGCCAGGAGGACAGCTTCACCCTGGGCAGCGGATGTGGGGAACAGGAAGCGGAACGCCGCCACCTGCGGGGCCAGGGCCAGGGTCTCCTTGAGGCGGGCTTCGACCATGAGGATGTAAAGGAGGTGCTGGACCAGCCGGCCCTCATGAAAACGGTCCTTGTCCGTGTACCACCCGCTGCCTCCCGACTTGTAGTCGGTGATGACGAACCTGCCGTCGCTCCGGCGCCGGTCGATGCGGTCGATGCGGCCCCGGACCCTGATGCGCCTGTGGGCATCCAGGGCCACCGCAACCGGCTCGGGGTGGTCGAGTTCGGTGGGCAGGTCCGTGGAGGGGAGCCCGATGGACGCCTCGGCGTAAAGGGGTTCATGCTCCGCGGTGAAGAGATCTTCCTCCCTTAAGAAAATACGGGCCGATTCGGCCATTTGCGCCCGCTCGTGATCCCGGACGTGGTTCGATGGGGGCGGTGCGGTCTTCTCATGCTCGCTTAAAAGGCCGTCCAGTATTTCCTCGAGCTCGCCGTGGTCACGCTCAAAGTCAGGCGTCAACCTGTTCTTTATGAGACGGGCGATGTAGATGTGGAAAAGGTCGTGGAGAACGCTTCCCCGATCGGACGGGGTGAGCCACTGCCCCGGCTGGGGAGGTTCCTCGTCCACCTTCTCGATGTCCAGGATGTAGCGAAAAAAGTAGCGAAGGGGACACGATCCCAGGGCCTGCAGGCGGTTGGCGGAGGCGGGCGGGCCGCTTGATGAGAGGATATCAAGTTCGGGGGGCAGAGAGCCCACGAGGCCGTCCCACGGGGTGAGTGCCCCACTGCGCCTGCCGCTGGCTGCCGCCAGGCCCCCCACCATATGGGGAAAACGGCCGGTAAAAGCGCCCATGGCGTCAGGAATGCTTTCGGGTGCGGTGAACCTTTCGGTCCACCACTCGGCTGCATCCAGGGTGACGGGGTTTGCAGGATCGATAAAGCCGGCCGGGGGCGACAGGTGCGCCAGGAGGTCCTCCTGGTCGGCCAGGGGATCTTTCAGTATCCGGAACGCCTTGACCAGGGGCGCGGCGGGCCAGGTCTCGCGGTCGTCCAGCAGATCCCTGAGGCTGCAGGTCAGGGTCAATATGCCCGTGACCCGGGCGGCCAGCTGAGCCAGGAGCCCTTCCCGGCGGCTGAGGTCCTCGCCGGAAAGACGCAAAAGTTCCGACAGACCCTCCCTCTCCCTGTCGAGCAGCACCGGCTCCTGCCGGTCCGAACCGGGGAAACGGCTGTCGTCGAGGCCCACAACGATAATGTGGGGGCGCCCGGAGTGGCCGCCATCGGATAGGGGCGCCGCGTGGATCCGCCCGGGCCGCGGTCCGCTTCCGGCTACGCGCACCTGGGCAATGAGGGATGTGATCCACCCGAAAGGTACACCGCCGGGTGTGTGGCCAAGCTCCTCGATGAGGCGGCGGGCGTCGCCAACGTCCTGGACCAGGGCGGTCTTCGCATATTCATCGAGCTCCCCGGCTGTCCTGACCGCTTTGCCAAGAAAAGCAAGGGCGGCGTCGAGGACGGCCGGCAGCGCATCTTCCGGGCCCGGTGTGCACCCTTGAAGGATCTCGATAAGCTTGGCCAGGGCCGGCAGGACCGAGCCGTCCTTCAGGCGCCCGGATCGCTCTTCACCGTTCTCGTCGTAGCGGGCCCCGATATCCGGCAGACGATCTCTAAAGCGCTCTTCCCTTAAGACAATAGCATTTTTCAGCGCTTCCAGGGTCCCCCCGGTTTCCGGTCCTGCCGTCAGCCCGGTGAGGAGGTCGGCAGCTTTCGCCCGGACGTCCTGGGTGCTGACGCCGTCTAAAGAGAGGAGCCCCTCCCGGATCATCCCGGCGAGCCCATGGACCGGGTATCCTTCCATGGCCCAGAGAGCCCAGGCGCCAAAGGCCCGGCCGGGCCGGGAATAGCACACCGGGATGCCCTCGGAGAAGGTTGCCGGAAGGCTGTCGAGGTCCCCTGTCTCGATGCCGAAATGCCGCGAGAGGACCTCGAAGAGGAGGGGAAGGTAAGTGGTGCGATCGGTGTACAGGACCTCCACGGTATCAAGGCGCAGTCCCTTGCTCAGGCAGCGGCGCAGGGCGAGGCGAATTTCGTTGACCTCCCCCGCACAACCCAGTATCTCCAGGGTCCCGTCCCCTGTGGAAGGAGGAGCTTCGCCCGGCAGGTCCATCCAGGCCAGGCGATCAAGATCGGTGAGCGCTGTGTTCTTCGAAGGTTTTTCAGGCTTGAGGCCTTTGATCGTTACGGCAGGAAGGAGGTCCAGGAGTTTGCCCTCCGGTTTGCCCGGCTCCAGGTTGTCCGGTACGAGCAGCAGCCTTTCTTCGGGCCAGGACATCTTCCCGGACTGCAGGTGCTTTGTGACCTCGGTGAGCAGTCCCCCGTGGTCCACGAACCCGCCGGCAGTAAGCCCTGCTTCGTAACCTCCCAGCAGGTCCGCCAGCTCCTCCATCTTGGGAGATGACCGTGTATCCGTGTCCAGAAGGTCCTTGCCCGAGATCCCCGCCGCCCTTAAATCACCAACAGAGCTTGCCAGGATCCTGATGAGGGACGGGTAGGGTTCGATGGTGGTGAAGTAGCGCGGACCCCGTTCACGCAGATCCAGGAGGACGCGTGACACCAGGATCTCGCAGCCGCGCCCGGACAGGAGCTTGCCTGCCTCCGCACCGGAAAGCTCCAGCACGAGGCTTCGAAAGGGCAAAACACGCAGGTTCACCGCCGGCTGCCCGGAGCGGGCGACCTGGTCGATCCACTGGTTGCCAACCCGGAGGTTGGGCGCCAGGAGCCACTTTTCGGCGAGCAGATGCTCCCGGCAGACGGCGGCGAGGTTGGTAATAAAGATATTTGGAGTGAATTCAGCCATCGATTTCAAATCTCACCCTTTGACAAACATGAAAGCTTTAACGCAGAGGACCGTCCGCCGTCGCCAAGGCTATGGCGGGACGAACAGGAACGCCGACTCTCAGGCGTTATCGTCCTTCGACGCACTTGCGTTTGCTCAGGACCATGAGCCTGTCGAATGGCAAAGGGCCGCGGTTAATCAATGATAGAAAGATTCCAGATTTAACTGCGTAACCCTGCGATCGTGCCTCAACCGGCACGCCTGCGTTACTCTGCGTTAAGGCTTTTGCCGCTTTCATAATAACCGGGATTGCCGCGTCGCCCTAAGAAAACCTGATGCTTATCGCAATGACAGGAACAGCTTTTCTTCGATAGTCCGACATCCCGATACCTTGTTTTCCGCACATACGCACGCACGCTCCACGCACGTACGAGATCTACCCCCCGCTCACCCTCTCCCATGTGAACTTTCCCTTCACAACAACTTCAGCCAACGGTTTCCTGTCGTTTGGTTGCTCATTCTCCTTCACCTCGGGCGGCAGAGCGTCCCGGTTGCCGTAAGCGCCGATGGCAATGGCGGCCATGGCTTCGTACTGATCTTCCGGTACGTTGAGCAGTTCGTAGGCCCTTTGCTGGCTGAACCCCGCCATGCCGTGGGCGTAAAGACCCAGCATCCTGGCCTGAAAGGCCAGGGACACCCAGGCGGCCCCGCAGTCCTGCCCCGCCCACCGGTTGGGCCGGCCGTTGTGAGCGAAGGTGCGCCGGGCAAAGAGGACGGCCAGGACAGGGGCGTTTCGGGCCCACTGCTGATTTTTCTCCACGAGGATCTCGAGAAACGTTTCCCTCTCCTGGTCAGAGGTCCCGTAGACGAACATCCACGGCTGGTCGTTAAAGCACGATGGCGCCCATCGGGCGGCTTCGAAAAGTGTGGCGATGTCCTCTTCCGGGATCGGGGTGGGATCGAAGGCCCTGGGTGACCACCGGTCCAGGAACATGGGGTTCACCGCTGCGTCGGGAACGCGGTTGTTGGGAACGAGCTTGCCTTTATCTTCGCCCATAAACGACCTCAGCTGCTCAAAACCCAGATTAGAAAACCTGAAAGCCTGAACGCAGAGGGCCGCCCTTCGGCAGGCTCAGGGCAGGCGGGAACGCCGTCTCACAGGCGTTGCCGCAGGGGGCCGCTGTTAATTCCCAAAATCAAGTTTGATGACTTCGCAAAAAGTCATCAATGCGCCCCGCGCGGGGCGCCCAAATCAATGACTCACTCCGTAAGTCATTGATTTATAAGGAAAGGGAAAACGACGCTTTTCCCTTTCCGTGGAGCGAAAAGTCCCGGATTGGACTTTTTGCGACTCTATCAAGTTTAGGTCAAACTGCGGTTCTCTGCGATCGTGCCATGGCTGGCACTCCTGCGTAACTCTGCGTTATGTCTTTTATCTCTTTTACAGGACCCATGTTTTTCTTCTGAATTCTGGCTACTGCTCTTTTATTCTGCTAACATATTCTCACGTATACCCGACGGTCGTCCAGAAGTACACTCTCAAGCATGAGGGGTGGAAAAATTGCTCTTCCATGACCCTCTATTTTGGAGCATTTGAAGAGAAGGCCAAGGACTACACCCTCTTCATGGTTAAAAGGACCCGGCCCCGCCCGCCCGCCGCAACGGACTTCAAGGAGGTCTTCAACTCGCTGGCAAAAGATATGGATGAGGACACGAAGACCAGCCACACGGTTGACCAGGGCCGGATCCAGTCCTTCAACGAACAGTTTCACAGCTACTACCTCCCCGCACTGGTGGGGACGTGGGAGGCGAAAGATACCCTTGTGTTCGTAATGGTCGCCAACTCCCCCGACGGCCCCCTGCCTCCCGAAGAGGTCTTCGTCTCCAAGCCCGCCTTAAAACGCTATCTGGAAATCTGCAAGACGCTCTGATCTCGAATTTCAAGAAAACCCGGGACAGGGATGAAGGGGATAAAATCCAGTCTCAACGTTCCATGCCGGTCGGCCGAGGGCCGCATCACAGGGTGACACAGGGTAAAGTCAGGAATTTATCCCCTCACTCTTAATGGGTGCCCTCTGTGTGCCCTGTGTTCCATTAATAGCCGTGCTGGTCCTGGCTTGGCTCAGTTCTCACCCCCACTCTCCCCATCACCCCCTCGCCCACTCGGTGTGATCGGAACGATCACGCCCTTTTCCCCATCCCACAGCGCCGAGGCCTCACCCGGGTCGATCCCCTTCACCAGGGGATCGAAGATCCTCTGGCCTTCCAGCCCGGTTATGGGTTGGGGGGAGAAGTTCACCTCGTAATTGTCAACAAGCAGAGGGTAGACCTCAAGGAGAGAGCAGCGGCCGTCCTCTTCGAACCGGGCCACTGCCATGAGCCCGACCCTGGAACGTCTGCTGTAGGAGCCGAAGGAGAAGTTGCCCAGGCTGTAAAGGATGGGGACACCACGATACACTTCAATGGGCTGGGGGATGTGGGGATGGTGACCCACCACGAGGGCGGCGCCGTTTTCAATGGCAAGGCGGGCCAGGTTGACCTGGTACTCCTTGGGCTCGGTCATGAGCTCCGCGCCCCAGTGAAAGGAAGCTACCACCGGCTTTCCGTTGGTCTGGATGGTTCGGTCCACAGCTCTGCCCACCGGGCCGGGGGCGCCGAAAAAGGTTCCCGGTCGGTTTTTTCGAGCCCAGTACCTGTCCGGGAAGGTGTTGGAAAAGGAGAGGAGGGATACTTTGAGCCCCCCTAACTCCAGAACCGCCGGCGCTGCCGCTTGCCCCACATTCCGCCCAGCTCCGGCGTGGGCAATGCCGGCCCGATCCAGGTTTTCCATGGTGTCGTAAAGGGCCTCGACTCCGAAATCCAGGATGTGGTTATTAGCCAGCCACACCGCCTTGACCTTTTCCTGAATCATGGCTTCGGCTGTTTTGGGGGAACCCCGAAAGGTGTAGGTTTTGCCTTTCACAGCCTTTCCCCGGGCGGACAGGGGGGTTTCCAGGTTGAGGATAAGGGCGTCTACATTAGATATGATGGGTCGTACACCATCGAAGAGGCGCCCATACCCGTGCCTGGCGATAACCGGGTCGGCGCTGCCCGCCGGAAGGAAGTCTCCCACAAAAGCGATCCGGGTCTGACCATCGGCGATGGCGGTTTCCGGATATAAGGTGGGCAGAAGGGTAAAGCACAGAATAATTAAAGTAAAAAACCGTTGCATGGCGGGAAGTTAGCACGAGACCTTGGGTTTGACAACCTTTCGCTCATGGTGCTATGTAGGAAAGCTTTTCAAGAATGTGGAAGTGGGAATATGGAATATGGAAGGAAAGCACAGATAGCTTTAATTCGGCCTTCCCTATACCATATCCACTATTCGGATTCTTTTAATAAAGAGGAATAAATGACCAAAGACCAGGGAATAAAAAAGTAAATAGGAAGCGCGCCTTTATTCCACCTTCGCTATTCCCTATTCACTCTTCGAGGTTCTTTATGCTCGACATGCGGTTCATAAGGGAAAACCTGGATTTCGTCACTGAGCGCCTGTCTACGCGAGGCGATCAGGTGAACCTTGCTGTTTTCCGGAAGCTCGATGACCTGAGGCGTTCCCTTCTCCTTGAGGTGGAAGGGATGAAGGCCCGGCGCAACTCCGAGTCTGCAGAGATAGGGAAGCTGAAAAAGCAGGGCCTTGATACCGGTGAACGCCAGGAAGCTGTAAGGTCTTTGGGCGAGGAAATAAAGGCTGTCGACGACAAAGCAAAAGATGTGATCCAGCACCTGAACAACCTGCTGCTCACCTTCCCTAACATCCCTCACGAAAGCGTTCCGGTGGGAACGGACGAGAAGGACAATGAGCTTGTAAGGGAGTGGGGTAAGAAGCCGATGCTGGATTTTGAGCCCCTTGCCCACTGGGACCTTGGTGAGATGCTTGGTATCATCGATCTCCCCCGGGCGGCGAAAATAGCGGGGGCCCGATTTTCCCTTCTCACGGGAGCCGGAGCACGGCTGGAACGGGCGCTGATCAACTTCATGCTGGACCTGCACACCGGCGAGCATGGCTACAGGGAGGTCCTGACACCTTTCATGGTGCAGCCTCCCAGCATGTTGGCCACCGGACAACTTCCTAAATTCGCGGATGATCTTTTCAGTGTTGAGGGTGGAGAGTACTATCTAGTCCCCACGGCCGAGGTCCCTGTGACAAACATTCACCGGGAAGAGATCCTCAATGAGTCGGATCTGCCGATCTACTATGCGGCTTATAGCCCATGTTTCAGACGTGAAGCCGGTTCCCATGGCAAAGACACCAGGGGCATCATCAGGCTTCACCAGTTCAACAAGGTGGAGCTCGTAAAGTTCACCCGTCCGGAGGATTCCTACGACGAACTGGAAGCCCTCACGCGTAACGCAGAGGAGGTTCTCCGGAGGCTGGGGCTTCACTACCGCGTTGTGAACCTCGCGACCGGTGACCTGGGGTTTTCCGCGGCCAAGACTTACGATCTCGAAGTGTGGCTGCCGGGCCAGGAGGCTTACCGGGAGATCTCCTCGTGCAGTAACTTCGAGGACTTCCAGGCCAGGCGTGCACAGATCCGCTTCAGGCCCACCGAGGGAAAAGGCATCAGTTTCGTTCACACCATCAATGGGTCCGGGTTGGCCGTGGGCAGATGTCTTGTGGCGATCCTGGAGAATTACCAGCAGGCGGATGGGACGATTGTGGTACCGGAAGTGCTGCGACCGTATATGGGGGGACTTGAAATTATCACCCGAAACGACTAAACCTGCCGGGTGATAAAGTAACGAAGTATCGGCGTACCGGAGTATCGGTGAAAACCCCGATACACCCATACCCCGAAACCCAGACACAAATCAATTTCTGAGGACCATCGAGGTACTCAGAAATTGCGGAGGAGTGGCCGAGTGGTCGAAGGCGGCGGTCTTGAAAACCGTTGTGGGGTAACTCACCGGGGGTTCGAATCCCTCCTCCTCCGCCAGCCTTCGCTTTCTGTCGAAAGCTACGGCTCGGCACGCCACTAAAGACAGAAAGAGAAGGCTGCCGCGGCGAAGTTCATTGAACGAAGACGGGCCGCTCCCTGGTATAAGGGGCAAGGTTCAACCGTGGCAGGCCAAAGTTAGATAGCCGAATGACACGAGTCACGCCGCTGGCGTGATCAAGTCGTCCCGCCTGTCCCGAGCTTGTCGAGGGAAGCAAGTCACAATTTGCCCGGATGGCGCGCCGAGGGGCTTTGGATGACCGTCCCAGAACCAACACTGGATTGAAAGAAATGGCGGGAGACCAAAGACCAAAGCCCAATGCCCAAAGTGGATAATTCCAGTGAAAATGGAGATGATCGGTTCCCTTTCTTTGGCCTTTGGTCCTTGGGCATTGGATCAAGGCAGCCGTGAGGCTGCCTTGCCTCTTGACGTTTCAGACAAGTATGGCTAATTTGTAACTCTTGTTCCTTGAAGTAGAGGTTCGGCTGCAGTTTTAACAGAGAAACGTCCAACTCTGCACTCTGCACCCTGCACTTTACACTGTTTTGCTGGAGAGATGGCCGAGTCGGCTGAAGGCGCTCGCCTGCTAAGCGAGTATATGCCCAAAAGGCGTATCGAGGGTTCGAATCCCTCTCTCTCCGCCATTTATTTTCCCCGCTGGAGAAAATAAATGCTGACAATATTAGACACAATTTTTTCTTGAAAAAATTATGGGGAGAGATGGCCGAGCGGTTGAAGGCGGTAGCCTCGAAAGCTATTGTTCGCATCGCGGACCGGGGGTTCGAATCCCTCTCTCTCCGCCACTCGAAATCCACATAGCAAAAGAGATTGCAGTAAAGAAAATATGTAACAACCTTTGAAATTATAAGTAAAAGAACAGTACCTTTATTGAGAAAGAGCCGAAGTTTCAGCAAGTCCACTAATGTGGAGATATCTAGCCGCTTGAAGCGGTATATATCGCGCATGTAGAACGGAGGAAATAATGCTTCACAATGTAAGAAAGTCACTTGTTCTGATGGTCATCCTGGTCCTGGCGCTTGCAGTTGCCATAGGGTGCCAGAAAAAAACCGAGGAAATTCCACTTGATATGCCGGAAGAAACATCGGGTGAGGTTCCCATGCCGGCCGTGCCCTCCAAGATCATGGTTCCCGAGGAGATAGCTGCCAAGTGGAAAGCGGTGGTTCTCGAGGTTACCGACAAGGATACCAGCGAGCGTTCAGACTACACCATGAATATTGGTGAGACTGCTCCCCTCGGCAGCACCGGATTAAAGATTTTCGTAGAGGCGTTCCTTCCCAGCTTCCAGATGGCCGGCGAAGTGTTCACCTCATCATCGCCTGATCTCAACAACCCTGCCGCAAAGATCAAAATAACGGATGAAGCCGGCGCCGAGCTCTTCAATCGCTGGTTGTTCTCACTATACCCGGCGACGCACCCCTTCGATCATCCGAGATTCGCCATTACACTGAAGGATTACGTCGCTAACGAGTAGCAGGTTGTATGACGGTAGGCGCCCATAGCTCAGCTGGATAGAGCGTCGGATTGCGGGTCCGAAGGTCGCACGTTCGAATCGTGCTGGGCGCGCCAGATTATTAGTTGTAAATGCGCCTGAGAGAGGCGCCCGGATCGAGTGCCAGAGGCTGTGCGTTCGATCCGTGAGGGAACCGAAAACCGCGTTTTTCGGTTCCCGTTGAGCCAAAATCCAGCGCGGATTTTGGCGCTATACCAACAGGAGAGATGTCCGAGCGGTTGAAGGAGCGCGCTTGGAAAGCGCGTGTATGCCCACAAGGTGTACCGAGGGTTCGAATCCCTCTCTCTCCGCCATTCGACGCGCAATGCCTGTCCCGAGCCTGTCGAGGGACTCGTGGCAGGCCATGAATTGATAGGCGCAGGACGCGAGCAGCGGCGAGCAGCCCTGAGCAAGGAACAGGTTGTCCATGTGGCGCGTCGAAGGGCAGTACAGTGCCACTCCTTGTGAAAAGCCGCTTGTCAAAATATAAGATGGATGGAAAGAAATGGCGGATGAGCCAGGCCTTGTGCAGACAGCTCTGTCTCTTTTACCGGCACTGAACTGATCGATACGCGGCCGGGGCTGTTGGCCCGGCTGCAGTTTTATGGGATTGAAGGCCAGGCCCTGAGCGACGTCGGTTCCCGAACTCCGCCAGGTCCGGAAGGAAGCAACGGTAGGGATATCCGGCGGGTGCTTCAGCCGGCCTGGCTTTTGTCCCACCCTATTGATCCGGTCCCGCCCCTTTTTGCGCGGGATCACATATCCACCAGAGGCACATCCTAATGGCTTACCTTGTCCTGGCCCGTAAATACCGTCCGGCAGCCTTTTCCGAGGTTGTAGGGCAGGAGCATGTGACCCGGACTCTTCGCAACGCTTTTGGTTCCGGGCGCCTGGGACACGCTTTTCTCTTTTCAGGTCTGCGTGGTGTGGGAAAAACCTCTGTGGCCAGGATCCTCGCAAAGACCCTCAACTGCACAGATGAACAGCACACAGACGAACCGTGCGGCCAGTGCGAGTCGTGCCTTGATGTGGATGAGGGGCGCAGCCTGGATGTTGTTGAGATGGATGCTGCCTCACACACTGGTGTGGACGATATCCGCGAACTGCGCGAATCGGTGATGTATGCTGCTGCAGAGGGCAAGTACAAGGTGTACATCATTGACGAAGTCCACATGCTCTCGAAAAATGCTTTCAACGCTCTGCTCAAGACACTGGAAGAACCCCCGCCCCGCGTGATCTTCATCCTCGCTACGACCGAACCTTACAAGGTCCCGGTCACGATTCAATCCCGCTGCCAGAGGTACGACTTCAGGAGGATCTCATCGGCGGACATAGCCGGACACCTGGCGAGCATATGTGAAAAGGAAGGCGTAGAGATCTCCCACGACAGTCTACGGCGTATTGCTATCGCAGCCGAAGGCAGTCTCAGAGATTCCCAGAGCCTTCTGGACCAGGTCCTGTCCTACGCTGGTGACCGGGTGGCCGACGAGGATGTGAACATGGTCCTCGGCAGCCTGGATCGGGACAAACTCATGCAGATCCTTTCGGCTTGTGTTGATTCGGATCCCGGAACGGCCCTGAGAATGCTGGGGGAAATGATAGATAACGGCGCCGACCCTGTGAGGATCGCCCTGGATCTTCTGGAGATCGTACGTTCTGCGATGATCCTGCTGGAGGTAGCAGACCCAACAGATCTGGTGGATCTGCCTGAGGGGGAGCTTGCGATTTTAAAATCCCTGGCGGAAAGGGCGGATCCGGCTGCATTGAGGATACAGTTCGCTATCCTGGCTCGGGGGCAGGAGCGCATGAGACGTTCTTCCCAGCAGCGGCTGCATCTGGAACTGGCCCTGGTGCACATGGCCAGGTCGGAGGAGATCGTTCCTGTGGGTAACACCCCATCTGGCAATGAGGGCAGCAGTTACAACAGGCCGACAAGGAAGAGAATATCCTCCCCGCCCCCTGTCAGCCCGGAAGAGAGCTCGGCTTTGCCGGCGGAGCCGCAGACCCCCCTTGATGTGTCCACAGCCCCGGCATTTGCGGGGATCGAGACCCCCAAGGAGACCTGGGAACAGCTCGTGGAGTTCATCACCGTTAAGGCACCCAGTATGGGCAGCATGCTCGAGCATCTCATTCCGATGAATCTGGCTGGCGAGGAGCTGGTCATCGGGGGCAGGAAGGAGGAAATATACCTGGAGGTTCTTCAGGAGCGGGACAGGATATCAGAACTGCAGGTCCTGCTGCGGGATTTTTTCAACCGTGAAGTACGGGTCAAGTTCGTGGAAATGGAAGTGGAAGAACGGGCCAGAAACAACAACGTTGTGGAGAAAAGACAGCAAAAAGAGTCCGATCTTGCCCGTAAAATAAAGAAAGAGACCAGGGAGCATCCCATGGTCAAGGAGGCCATGGAGGTCTTCGAAGGGGAGCTCATATCGGTAAAGGTTCTGGGCAAGTCGACAAGAGAGCCCGAGGACATGGAGTCAAAAGAGGAGGGGTTATGAAAGGTTTGGGCGATCTCATGAAGAAGGCCCAGCAGATGAAGGCCAGTATGGACCGTCTCCAGGAGGAACTGGCAACCAAGGAGGTTGAAGCAGGGGCAGGTGGTGGAATGGTTACCGTCCGGGCGACGGGAGCTCAGGAAATCGTATCCATCGACATCGACCCTTCGGTTATCGACCCTGAGGAAAAGGAGATGCTTCAGGATCTGGTCCAGGCCGCTGTGAACGAGGCCCTCCGAAAGAGCAAGGATATGATGCAGGAAGAGATGGGCAAGATCACGGGAGGTTTGCCCGTCCCTGACATCTTCGGCTAGGTATCGTGCGTTTCCCTTCCTCCATAAAACTCCTCATCGAGGAACTCAAGAGACTTCCCGGTATAGGGGAAAAGAACGCCCAACGCCTGGCCTTTCACCTGCTGGGCGCTTCCAACGAGAGGGCCCGGGCTCTGGCCAGTGCTCTTGTGAAGATGAAGGAAACCATCAGGCACTGCGACCGCTGCTTCAACTTGACTGAGGATGAGGTTTGCGATGTTTGCATGGATCCGAGCCGTTCTGGCGGCCTTTTGTGCGTGGTTCAGTCCCCCAGGGACCTTCTGGCCATCGAAGGGACCGGTCAGTTCAAAGGCCGTTACCATGTTCTGATGGGAGTCCTTTCCCCCATGCGGGGTATTGGTCCGGAGGACCTGAAGGTGAATCAGCTGCTCGAAAGGGTCAGGGATGAGAAGGTGACGGAAGTCATCGTAGCTACGAACCTGGATGTTGAGGGTGAAGCCACAGCTTCCTACCTGGTGACGGCTCTGGGTTCCATGGACGTGAAGGTTTCCAGGATCGCCCGGGGTATCCCGATAGGCGGCAGCCTGGAGCAGGCCGACTCCATTACCCTGGGGCTTGCCATAGACGGCCGCCTGGTACTTTAGGCCCCCTTTTAAAAGCACCCTGGATTCCTGAATGGAGACACCGTGAACCTCCGAATGGACAGGGTTGAAAAGGGTTTACACAAAGTGCCTGGACTGTTGAAATCTGCCAGGTCCTGGACGTGTAAACCCTTGAAAAGCACTGTTTTTTCGGGTATATGATAGTATTCAGTCTGCGTATGTGCTTTGCACATCGAACTATATCCTGATAACCGAAAGGGTCTAAGTGTTGCCGAATCTCGTTCTCTACGAGGAAGAGTTTAACCTTGTCACGGAAGTGATCGGTCGCCTTGTGTCCAGCGCCAACGCCAAGGTTGTTTTTCTCGTGGATAAAAACGGTCAGCTCATCACAAGTGCGGGGCATACCGAGGGGATTGATACGACCTCTCTCGCATCCCTGACGGCTGGTAATATCGCCGCAACAGGCGGGTTGGCCAAGCTTATCGGTGAGAAGGAGTTTTCCATCCTCTTTCATGAGGGTGAGAAGGACAATATCCACATTTCGATTATTGGGCACAGGGTGATCCTGGTGGTCATCTTCGATGAGAAAAGCTCCCTTGGCCTTGTGCGGCTAAGAGTGAAAAAATCGGGAGAGGAACTGGAAAAGCACTTCGCCGAGATCGACAAGAAGGCCGGCACAGATACTTCCGGACTGGGTGTGGATTCGCCTTTCGCAGAGATCACCGATGACGATATCGAAAACCTCTTCAGCTGACAGGAGATAGCCGGGGAATGTCCTTCATCAACTACTCCTCAAGGGAGATCAACTGTAAGATCGTCTATTATGGGCCCGGTCTTTGTGGCAAGACGACCAACCTCCAGTTCATCTACAAGAAGACCAATCCTCAGGCTCGGGGCAAGATGATCAGTCTGGCCACCGAGACTGACCGTACGCTGTTCTTCGATTTCCTGCCCCTGTCCCTGGGCGATATCAGAGGGTTCAAAACCAGGTTCCATCTCTATACCGTTCCCGGTCAGGTCTTTTACGATGCCTCCAGGAAATTGATCCTCAAGGGTGTGGACGGCGTTGTTTTCGTGGCAGACAGCCAGGTTGAGCGGATGGAGGCTAACTCAGAGAGTTTCGAAAACCTGCGCCAGAACCTGGCGGATCAGGGATATGATCTGGACACGATCCCCCTGGTCATCCAGTACAACAAGAGAGACCTGCCCAACGTGGTCTCCATGGAGGAGCTGCAGAAAGCCCTCAACCTCCGCAACGTTCCCGCTTTCGAGGCTGTGGCTCCAGAGGGGGTTGGGGTGTTTGAGACCTTAAAGGCCATCGCGAAAATGGTGCTCATCGAGCTGCGGAAGGGGACGGGAGCCTAGCATTTTAGATCTCAGATCTCAGATCTCAAGGGGATCCAACCGCCGTATGGCGGTTTTTTTATGCTGTAAAAGCGATGTTAATTCACCACAGATGGGATGAAGTAGGCCGGTACCACCTGTCAACGGGATGCTAAAATAGCTCCCAACTTTTAACGGGG
>JARGFZ010000049.1 GCA_029210965.1 bacterium
CATCGCTGCTGTAGTAACCGTTGTTTTACCCTGCTTTAGCTTTTCTCAGTGTCCTCTGTGAGCTCAGTGGTAAAAAACATCGCTGCTGTAGTAACCGTTGTTTTACCCTGCTTTAGCTTTTCTCAGTGTCCTCTGTGAGCTCAGTGGTAAAAAATATCGCTGTCATAGAAAAACCGGCCTTTACCCGGATTAAAGATTTTACCCTGAGAAACCCTATGTACCATGTGGTCAAAAATATCGCTTTAATAGCAACCGGGATCGCTTCGCATAGGATTCAGCTCGCGATGACAAAAGCAGCTGCATTCCGGGTCTCCGCTTCGCTTCGCCCGGAATGACGGGGGTGGGTGCGGTTCGCCTTTTCCCATTCTCAGGTATTCTCCGTGACCTCCGTGCCTCCGTGGTGCAAAACATCGCCTTCCTGGCAACCGTTATTCCTCCTCTGCCTTTTGCACTTTCGGAAGGTATATCCTGAACACCGTCCCCTCCCCCACCGTGCTTTGGACCGTTATGCGGCCGCCGTGCTGCCCAACAATACGCATGGTTATGGGCAGGCCGAGGCCGGTCCCCTGGGTTTTGGTGGTAAAGAAGGGAGTAAATATGCTTCTGAGCTTATCCTTGTCGACGCCCAGGCCGGAGTCGGCAAAAGAAATCATGACGAAATCTTCAGCCGGATGGATCTCCCCCAGCTCCCGGTCGGCTTCCGATCTCATGCTCACTGTAAGGGTCCCACCCTCCGGCATGGCCTGGATCGCGTTGACTCCAATATTTAGAAACACCTGGCGGAGCTGGTCAGGATCCACTGGAACCCCGGGCATCTCCGGATCGATGTCCACGACGATCTCGACGCCCTGCTTTTTCCTTTCGGGCATCCGTTCGATGAGAAAAAGGGTCTTCGACAGCAGATCTTCAAGATCCGTGACAGCGATCTCGGGCACGGAGGGCCTGGCGAAATTAAGGAGGTCCTTGATGGTGGTATCGAGGCGCTCGATGAGTTTCAGTATCTCCTGGGTCACCGGTTTCCGGGGGTCGTCGTCGGCAAACTCCCTGGCCAACACTTGAGTTGCGCCGGCGATCCCGGCCAAGGGGTTCTTGATCTCATGGGCGATCCCTGCTGCAAGTTCACCCAGGGTAGCCAGGCGGTCGGCGCGTATCATCTGCTCGGCGTGGTAGCGTTTGAGTTCCTGATCCGATTCATCCAGCTGCCCAAGCATGGAATTAAGGCTCTGAGCCAGGCGCCCGAATTCGTCCTTTCTCTTTATTTCAGCCCTGGCCTTGAGGTTGCCCTTTTCCGCCCTGGCCATGGTTTTGACCAGCCTGTTGACCGGCCTGTTGACCAGGATCCAGAGGCTGAGGCTGATGGCCAGCACCACGAGAACCACCGTCGTAAAGGTGGAAGCAAAAAGGAACCTGCTGTTTCCCGCGATCCTTTTTTCCGTCTCTGCCATGGAGACACAGACGTCCAGGACACCAAGGATCTCTCTCTCCTGCCCGTGGCACCTCCTGCACTCCAGAGCGTTCTCGATAGGCTGGACCATGCAGAAGGAACGGTGCCCGCTGCCCTCGGATTTGAAGGGGCGAGCTCCCTCCTTGCTCTGGTAAACGGAATAATCAAGGGAGTCCACCGCCCGCCCCACCTCATCCGCGGCGGCCGAGTAGGTGATGATACCGTCCTCGTCGAAGATCCTCACCGTGTCGATCTCGGGAACGGCCCCCACGTTGGCCACGATCTTCTGGACATCCTTCTGGCAGAACCCGCTCATCTCAACGATGATGGAGTTCATTATCGTGGCCGACATGATGGTGGCCTTGGTCATGGCTTCCTGGATGGCCTGCTGCTCCCAGTTTTTCTTGGTGAGATAGGACGATGTGCCCAGGGCAACGCACAGGATGAGGGTGATGATGAGGTTGACTCTTACGGCGAGGTAACGGATGAGCATTTTATGGTTATCCGTTAAAAGAGCTGCCTAGTGACAGTTTGTGCACAGCAGCGCCCTGTCCTGGGTCAGCAGCGTTCTGTTTTCGCTGGAATGGGGCAGATGGCATCCGGTGCAGACCATCTTTCCATCCTGAGTCAACGGAAACGATGAGGGGACACTGGCCGCCCCCGACTGGCCGCTCAGCGCACGGTTTGCATCCAGAGGGTGGGCAGGGTGACTGGAATGGCACGTGGTGCACACCTCGAAGGCTCCCTTCTTCAGGTTCCCCTTGTGGTCCGAAGCGTGTGGGCTGTGACAAATACCGCAATCCTGCTTCACCGGCGGGTGAATCGATGTCCATATTTTATCCGAGGTATTCAAAAGCGGGTCCTTATGGCATCTCAGACAGATCCCGTTTCCCCGCTGATCCAGAAGCGTGGAGTTTGATGAAGCGTGTGGTTTGTGGCAACTGGGGCAATCCCCCATCGCCACCGGACCGTGAATAACAGGATACTCCGCGCCTGATCCCTTTTCAGTGACACTCTCATGGCATTGGTAACAGAGCCCGGGTAATTCTAGCTTAAGCAGTGAGCTTAAGCCAGCATGAGGCGAATGGCAGGGGACGCACTCTTTATCTTCCATGATAGGCGGATGAATTGAAGATGAAGCCTTGGATCTGAACTCTTCTGTGGGATCGTCATGACACTCCATGCAAACTTCCATACCTACTGCCGACAGGAGTTTCGGGGCCTTTCCTACATGAGGGTCGTGGCATTCGGTGCACGAATCGTCATCGGCAATGGGTGAGTGGACCATGGGCCCCTGGAACTCGTCATGGCACCGGTAGCAAAGGGCCGTTCCCCTGGCCCGGAGCAGGGACTTTTCCGGTGAAGAGTGGGGCGAGTGACATTCCACACATTCACCGGACTGAACCGGATCGTGGATGCTGCCCTTGTCCGGCTTTTCAAAGGCATCGTGACACTCGTAACAAATATTTTCCGTAACCAGGAGAGCCGATGGACCACCGTGGGGGTTGTGGCAATCCATGCACCCGCCCTCTTTAACAGGTGAGTGAACCACCCCCTTATCCCCTGCCCCGGCAGAAACGTCATCATGGCACTCGTAACACAGGGCGGGAACCTTACCGGAAAGGAGTTTCCCTTCGTTGGCTGCGTGAGGGTTGTGGCAGGGTGTGCACTGGCCATCATCTGAAATGGGGGAATGTCCATTTATTTTTTCTCCCTCTGGCGGGATGTCATCGTGGCACTCCCCGCAAACGGTGGCCTGCTCCCCGGCAAGCAGGGAAGGCCCGTGGGAAGCGTGGGGATTGTGACAGGCTGTGCACCCTTCTTCAAGAGCCTCATGTACAACCTTTTTCCCTGACCTCGGGTCGTCGTGACACTCGCAACATATCTTGTTAACTGACTCAACCAGCTGTTTCCCATGATCGGATGAGTGAGGATCGTGGCAGGCGTAACAGCCCTGTTCCAGAGCAGGATGCATATTTTTCATTCCCCAGGTCGGGTCATCGTGACACTCAAAGCATATCGAGTCCCCGGGCAGGTTGAGCAGGGCACTGGTATCCGAGCCATGGGGATCGTGGCACGAGTCGCACTCACCGCTACTGACCGGATCATGGACATTTTTACCCGAAGATTTGCTGTCGTGGCACTCTTCGCAAAGTTCCGGGAGGTTTTTTTTCGTAAGGTGCCCATTTTCAAAAACATGGGGGTCGTGGCAGGAGACACAACCTTCCTCTACGGCATCGTGAGGGAACTTTACTCCCTCCGAGGGATCGTCGTGGCACTCCATACACAGGTCGTTTCCATCTGACAGGAGGCCAGCAGGACTATCCAGAGAAAAATCGTGACAGTTCGTGCAGTCCTCTTCCACCGGGGAATGAAGAGATCGCAGGACGTAGCCCTGGGGCGGTTTCTGACCGGGCCCCAGGAGGGACAGGAAATACCTGCCGCTGTCCACCTTGAGGATGTTTATTCCCCGTTTGAGCAGCATCGACTGGCTGAAGGTCCCATTTTCGTTCATCCGGGGGATAACACCGCCCCGGTTAAGGGTGATGCGCGGAATGTGATCGCCAGCGGGGACCACGCCGAAGATCGTGATGGTAGCCAGTTCAACCGCGGTCTTGTTGGGAGGATAGATAACTATGCTGTTTCCATCAGCCTGAACCTGGCTCGCAGCGATACATGCCAGCAAGGCCGCTGCACAAAAAGCGGATGCAGGGAAGCGCCCCCATCTGAACCTTTTGCTGACCCAAAGATTTCGCCCGGAATTTTTTCGATCAGATAAAGCTGAAATAGTGTGAGGATCCCCCATATCCAGACACCTAATTCATGACTGCTTCCGGCACAGGGTCGCCCACCGGTTCTTTTAGTTTGCCCGGCCCCACGATGACAGATACCGCCGGGCACTGGCTGCAATCGAGGCAGCGGATGCAGTTATGGTTATTGGCGTCCTTGTAGACCGAGATATCCATGGGACAGATCCGCGTGCACTTGTCGCAGTGGGTGCAAAGGGATTCGCTCCACCCAAGGCGCAGGATACTGATCCGGTTAAACAGGGAGAAGATGGCTCCCAGGGGGCAGATCACCCTGCAGAAGGGCCTTTTGGCCAGGGCGGAAAGGGACACAACCGTAATGAGGATAGCCACCTTGGCCCAGAACAGCTCGTGTATCATAAGCCTGATCTCGGGGTTGACAGTGACCCACGGGATCCCTCCGATGAGGGTTCCCACCGGGCAGAGCTTTGAGAACCATGGCTGGAGTGTGTAAAAGGGGATGACGAAAACGAGCCCCGCGAGGATGGCATATTTGATGTAGGTCATCCATGAGGGGATACTCAGCTTGGAAGAGCGGAACTTGTACAGGATCTCCTGAAGGTAGCCGAAGGGACAGATGGTGCCGCAGGCCATTCGGCCGATAGCCATACAGAAGGTGACGAAGAAACCCAGGAAATACATGGGAACGGCCCTGATGATGACGAAGTGCTGAAGGGTTCCGATGGGACAGGCGAAAATGGAGGCGGGGCAGGCGTAGCAGTTAAGGGCGGGAACGCAAAGCCCCCTGGACTGGCCCTGCCACAATGTCCCCGGAGGTATAAACCCTTTCAGGTATCCGTTAGTGACACCGATCCCGAGGGATGATTGAATTATTCTTCTGAAAAGGATCCGATGCAAGATGTTAAAGGCTCCTTGGTTTAATCTCAGATCTCAGATCTAATTGTGTCATCGTGCCTGCCCGCCGTAGCTCCAGGGAGCGAAGGTGGGAACTGTCACCCATGTGACCTGTCGCGGCGAAGCCTGGAAGGCGAAGACGGAAGCGATCCCGGGATCGCTTCGTCGTTCGAACTGTTCTCGATACTCCTTCCACCTTCGCGTAAAGCTCTTCTCTGCGAAGCGGCCTTCAGCCGGCCGCACTGGCCGCCGTGAGCCGTGACAAGTCGCCGCGTCTTCCTGGATTCCGGACAATCCCGCAATTGGCGATGATTTCCGGAATGACAGCATGTTCGTCACTCCGGGCAACGACCCGGAGTCCAGTCGTATTTTTATACAAGTGCCACTGGATTCCGGACAATCCCGCAATTGGCGATGATTTCCGGAATGACGACCGTTTAACCCTCTTCCCAGGTTTACCCTGTGAAACCCTGCCTGTCAGCCGTAGCCTTGGCGAAGGTTGATGGTTCAGCCTGGGAATGGCTGAGCTGTGGTAAATCAGATCTTGCCGCCTTTACAGGAACCGCGCCTTCCTGGATTCCGGTTTCCTCTGCGTCTCCGCGCCTCTGCGTGAGGCAGCCTTTACGGCTTTTGCGCAAGAGCTGTGTTTATCTCTCGCTCGCTCATCACGCCTGCGGCGTGATTCGCTAGAGGCGCAGGGAACGGGGGGAAGATCCAAACAGATCAGGGTTGAACTCTAAAATATTTTGCCTTTCTCTGTGTCCTCAGTGAGCTCAGTGGTGAAAAACATCGCTTTAATAGCAACCGGCGCCTTAACCCAGGATTCCAGCTCTTCTCTGCGAAGCGGCCTTCAGCCGGCCGCGCTGCGCCTCTGCGAGAGGCTGCCTTTAGACGCCTTTACAGGAACCGCGTCTTCCTGGATTCCGGACAATCCCGCAATTGGCGATGATTTCCGGAATGACGACAAGGTTTTACTCCCCCTCTCCCCTTCACCCCCTCCCCCACTCCCGGGGAACGGACCGATCTTCCATCGTTCCTATCTCCAGGGTCACCCGACCCCGATGCAGGACAGTCAGAGGAGGGTGGCGTTGAACATGGTCTCGCCAAACTCACCCTGAACTATCCCCACGTAAAGGGTGGCCACTGCGGCAGCGACCATTACAAGCCTGATAATGTACCTGGCATATTTCATCTATTGTCCCTGATTTTTCTGCATCATGAGCTGCATTTTTTCCTTGGCGCTCATCTTCGTTTTCTTCTTCATTGTAAAACCGGCCTCGCTGAGTTTTCCGGCCAGCAGCTCTTCCAGAGCTTTTGCGGCCTCATCCTGCTTCCCGGCATCCTTAAGAGCGATAACCTCTGAAAGATCGAGAGGCTCATCCCCTGCCCCCTCCGCGGCCGGCATGGGAGTTCCAGCTGTGGCTGTATCCGAGGCAGCGGAGCTCACCGGCGAAGCAGCCTGGGAGTTATCCCGGTCAGCCGGAGCTGGACCTTCACCAGCTGTTTCCTCAGGTTCACCACCTGGCGGTTCGACAGGTTCATTACCTAGCAATAAAGCTATTGCATCGTCAACCTTTTCTTCAGATGTGAGGAGCCAGGCGCGAAGCCATGTGATCTCAAGCCGCTGGGGGTCAAGCTGGGCCGCTTTTTCAAGGCTTGCGCCCGCCTTTTCACCGTCTCCCATCCTGAAGTGGACGAAGCCCATGTACATGTGAGGCTCTGCCCACCCGGAATCGGCAACAGCTGCCTTTTCAAGCTCCGGAAGAGCCTTGGTCATGAAACCCTTCTCGGCGTGACGTTTTCCCATCCCTACATGCAGAAGAGCAGTCCGGTTCGGCACATAGGAAGGTTCAACAGATGCATCTGCTTCCTCCTCCACATAAAGACCAAGGGCCTTCTGTATGCCCTGTTCCATGTCAAGGTAGGCGCTTGAAGGATAGCTGGAAAGATCAAAGGTCACCACACCATCGCTGCTGATGATGGCTGTCGTCGGGGTGGCAATGACCCCCCACTCGTTATAAGTCGTCAAACCCTTGTCGATGAGGATCGGGTAGTCGATCTCATTTTCCTCGAGAACTTTCCGTATCTGCACCAGATCCTCATCGTCCATGGCCTGGTTCTCTACGTTGACAGCCAGGATCTGAAGGCCCTTATCACCGTACTCGGCATTGAACTTCTTGAGATCAGCAAGCTCTGTGAGAGACCTCTGGCTCCATGTGGCCCAGAAGAAAAGGAGGATCGCTTTAGACTCCCTGTACTTTGCCAGGGAATGCTCCTGCCCCTCGAGGTCTTCCAGTTGGACGGGCAGGGCCTGATCGCCGACCTTGATATTCTTGAAAGCAGCGGCTGCCCCCGAGACCGAAAAGGTCATAAACACGATAAGGGGTAAAACGATAAGGCTGCGGTGGAAAACTCTACGGAAAAAGACGCTGTTCATGGGCGAACCTCTCACAGGGGGATTTTTTACGGCCTAAGCCGCAGATCATTCGATGCCGATACAGGGGGGAAACATCAGCATCGATACGTTGACACGTTAACGCAAATGGTACTCTTTTGTCGAGCTGTGCGGATCGTGGCACTTCACACAGTCGGAATTCTGTCTCTCCTCAATGTGTCTCTTGCTGAGGTTCTGGCTATGGCAGACGAGACAAAGCTCCTTGCCAACGGCCACCAGGAATTTATCATATCGGGATCCGTGGGGATCGTGGCACGGCGTACACGAACCGGCAGCCACAGGACCGTGGACGATCTCCTTCGTACCCACAGGGTCGTGGCACTCTTTGCACAGATCACCCTGCATGGGCTGAACTTCGAATACATTGGCCCCGGCTTTAGGATGGCAGTTGACACAGTATCCCATGTCGGTTTCAATATGGTACCTGTAGCCCTTCTGTTTTCCAACGAATATCTTGATGGTTTTTCGATCTATCCCCGGTGCAGCCAGGGTGATCTCATGACGCCCATCGGCGAGCACAGCCTTGAAGGTGAAGTTTCCGTTCTGAAGAGGCGCGAACCCCATGGCCTTGCCGTTGCTGGAGATCTCCACCATCTTTGCCTCGTTGAAACCTTCCACCTTACCGATGATCAGGATCTGGTCCATCCCGATGAAGGATTCCTCCGCCGGCGCCAGAACCTTGAACTGAGCCCCTGCGCAGACGGTGGCGGAGATCAGTAAGGAGGCGAGTACAATTGCTGTTAAAACGGTCTTTCTCATTTTATTTCCCCGACTTTTTCATCAGTCGTTCCAGAGCGTTCCTGTATGTTTCCATTGCCTTTTGAACATCGCCCTTTGCCTCGTAGACCTGACCTAATCGGTAAAGAGCCAGCGTCGGATCCGGGTTCAGGGTAATGGCCTTCTGGAGCTGAGCCTCGGCCTCGTCCAGGTTACCTTCCGCTATGTAGACAGACGCTATTCCCACCCTTGCTTCGTTGGAGTTGGGGTCTGTCTCAAAAACCTTCTCGAACTGCTCTTTGGCCTTGTCGTACTGCTCGTCCTTCAGATAAATCTCCCCGGAAAGCAGCCTTGCCTCGATGAGGGCGGGGTTAAGCTCCAGAGCCTGCTCCAGCTTGGGGAGCGCCTTGGTACCAAAACCCCGCTTAAGAAGAACTTTGGCCATCTGCAGGTTTCTTTCCGCGTCTTTCTCCTCTTGTGACTGCTCTACGATCTCCGTTTTTTGACCGGCCTTGGCGGATTCCTCTGCGCTGATGATACCGAGCAGGACCTTGATGTCGTTTACGATCGTATCCTGAAAATCGTTGCTGTAAGAGGTGTATTCGTGAACATAGTTCCCCTTCTGGTCAACCACCATGGTGGAGGGGAAGGTGAACAACCCGAACTCGCCGTAAAGCTTCTGCCCCTCATCGAGGAGGATGGGGTAATGGAGATCCAGCTTCTCAATGAGGCCCTGAATGGCAGCCTTGTCCTCGGTCTGGCTCGTAATTCCCCAGACTGTCACGCCGTCGTCCTTGAAAATCCCGTTAACCTCTTCCAGGGCGTTGAGGGTTTTCACCGACCGGTCCTGATCCACCTTGACAAAACTCAGTATGAGGACCTTTCCCTTTTCAGAAGCAAAGGTATGGTCTATATCCTTCATGTCCTGGAGGGTAAAATCAGGAGCGGGCTTCCCCTTTTCCAGGTTTCTGAACGCCGATCCATTACCCGGCGTTACGAAAAACATCCCCATGATCAGACCTACAGCTATTGCCGATGCCAGTATCCGCTCCCTGGTCACCACCAGAAATGACCTGCCGATGGATCTACTTTTCATTGTGGCTCCCATTAGCACCCTCTCCGTTGCGATCAGGAACGACCCTTTAGCGGACATCCTTAATATTTTACAGGGTTTACCCGGTCGTATTCCTTCGGTTTGTGACAGCCCACGACACAGCTGCCTCCATTTTTCGTCTGGGTAAAGTTCACAGGAAGGCTCCACATCTTGCCGAAGGGGACCTCTTTACGAATATGCTTGGTCTGATCACCTGCGTGCATCTCATGACAGGCCTTGCAGGACCGGCCTTTTTCCCGGTTCACATGAAGGAAATGCATATTGGTGTCACCGTTCCTGAACCCTGTCAGGGTGGTTGTGAACCTGTCGATGGAAATATCCCGGTTGTGGCAGTCAAAACAGATGGCGTAGTTCTCGGTGGCGTAGGGCATGTAGAAATCCGCCGGGAACGCCTTCTTCAGGATCTTGGTGAAGTTGGATCCGTGGGGGTCGTGGCAGGCGTAGCAGTCGTCCTGCTTGACCGGGCCGTGGACATAGGCGGCCTTCTTGACCTGGATCCCCAACTCCTTGTGGCAGGTATAACAGATATCCTTGGCGGCGGACTTGAGCTGTCTGGGATAATCGGAAGCGTGGGCAGTGTGGCACACCGTACACTGTTTCTTGTCCAGAGCACTGTGCTTGACCTGGGAATCCGCCAGATGTTTACCCAGCTCCTTGTGACAATCAAGACACAGGGTCTCACCATCAGCTATGAGCATATAGGGGAAATCAGTGGCGTGAGAATTGTGGCATTTATTGCAGGCTTCAACCGCCGGCTGATGTTTGTACTTGAGCTCAAACTGCGCCTGCCTGTCCAGGTGACAGAGAAAACACAGGTCTGATCCCTGCATTTCCACCAGACCGGGGAATTCAGATGAGTGGGGATTGTGACAGATGTTACAGTCCCCCGCCGCCACCGGCCCGTGAACCATTTTCATGGTGGTCTTGTTGTTCTCGTGACAGGAGAAACACAACTGGCTGGTTGTTTCCTTGGTGAGCTGCTTCTCTGTGTTGGACTGGTGGGGATCGTGACAGGAGATACAGTCTCCCTTGGCAATGGGTCCGTGAACAACAGGAAGGCTGTCCTTGGGTTCATGGCACAGGTAACAAAGGTCCTTACCTACAGCCTGCATCTTGAAGTCGGTTTTTACCGATTTTGTCGGGTGCTTGGCGTTGCCGTTGGTATGGCACACCACGCACTGACCGACACCCACTGGTCCGTGAACGAACCTGGCTTTCCCCATATTCGCATGGCACTCCGCGCTGACACACTCCTGCGCGCTTACCTGAGCGGCCAACCCGAACAGGACCAGCACCGCAAGGGAAAAAACGATTACGGGAACCTTCCAATTGCTTTGCATAACACCCTCCACATAAGGAAGTGAGAAAGACTTCCATAGCCACCCGGCATTATCATCCGGCATAAGCTCCACAGTAGCTTGTGAAACATTGGGTATAATAGTTGACCTACCCTGCAACTGTCAATAAAAGAGCGGGTGATTGTATACAATTTCCCCTCATATTTCAGTATTGGGTTAAATTTGTGCGGGGGGGGGCTGAAAAACAGTACCCAGTACCCAGTACCCAGGAGCCAGGAGTCAGGAGAAAGGCAGGGCGGAATGCGAAGAGGGAACACGAAGACGCGGGGAGCGTGGAGCGTGGAGCGTGGAGCGAAAGGGAACAATACTTAACACCAAATTGCAACTACTGTCATTGGGTGTGTGTTATTGCTCTTAAATGTCCGTCACTCCGGGCGAAGTTAAACGAAGACCCGGAGTCCAGTCTGTTTGTCATTGCGAGGCCGTTCCACACGCCGAAGCAATCCGATTATCAAGGGTTCCTGTGTAAGTGACTTGTTAGAGTTTTTACCGCTGATTTAGAAACCGGGATCGCTTCATCACGCCACAGGCGTGATTCGCGATGACAAAAGCCACCCGTCTACGTCCTTCGACCCTTCGATGATGCTCTGGGTGGTGAGCCTGTCGAACCACAAGCTCAGGACTTCCGTCGTCGCCTTGGGGCTACGCCGTGATAAAATGCCCTCACAAGCAGGCTATACCGTGACAGGTCGCCGCGGCAGGCTGGATTCCGGATCATCACGCCCATGGCGTTATGTCCGGAATGACGAAGTGGAGGTTTCACCTCGATACTTCGACACCTGGATACCTGGATACGTATTTACAGCCTATCCGTAACTGTGCAGTCCCGACAGGAGGAAGTTGACACCGAAATAGGTAAAGACCACAGCGAGAAACCCGACGATGGAAAGAAGGGCGGCGCGTCTGCCCTGCCAGCCCCTGGTCAGCCTCGCGTGGAGGTAGGCAGCGTAAATGAACCAGGTGATGAGGGACCAGGTTTCCTTTGGGTCCCAGCTCCAATAGGTGCCCCAGGCATAGTTGGCCCAGGCGGCGCCAGTGATGATCCCAAGGGAAAGAAGGGGGAATCCAACGGCAATGGATTTGTAGTTCACTTCATCCAGGACCTGCAGATCAGGGAACATCGCGAGTATGGAGCCCTCTTTCAAACCACCTTTTTCAGCCTTCATCTTGACAAGATAGAGCAGGGAGATCCCGAAGGAAACGGCGAAAGCGCCGTAACTGACGAAGGAGGTGATCACATGGTAAAGAAGCCAGTCGCTCTGAAGGGCAGGCACCAGGGGGCGGATCTCGTCAGGGAAGAACAGTGCGTTAGCAGCAAGGAGGATAAACGCGATGGGGGCCACAACAGCACCCAGGGTTTTGGCCTTGAACTTCCACTCCACTACGAGGTATGCCGCCATTACGCACAGGGCGAAGAAACTCATGGACTCATACATGTTGGACAGGGGAGCGTGCCCGATGCCCATTCGGTAGGATTCCACCCAGCGAAGGGCTTTTGCGGCAGTATGAACCACAACGCCGATAACAGCCAGACTCGTGGCAATATTGCCAACAGCACGGGTCCTGAAGGCCAGGTAGGCTACGTAGAAAAAGGTCGCGAAAAGGTAGGCGAAGGTTGCTACGTTGTGAAGAGCGGTCGTGTCCATTTATTCACCTCGTAAAAAATCCGTGATTCGTGATTAGTGATTGGTAACTTCAAACATCAAACTTGACAAAGTCGCAAAAAGTCCAACCCGGGACTTTTCGCTCCACGGAAAGGGAAAAGCGTCGTTTTCCCTTTCCTTACAAATCAATGACTTACAGTGCGAGTCATTGATTTGGGCGCCCCGCGCGGGGCGCATTGATGGACTTTTTGCGAGTCCATCAAACTTCAAACATCAAACGGATTCCCCAGCGTCACCGTGTCCAGATGTCTATGTGTCTAAGTGTCTAAGTACATAGGTACCTAGACACCTTGTTACCTAGATACCTGTTTCCCTCGCCCACGCTCCCAGGCACCCATGCCCCGTGGATTAACTCTTCTTCCCCTTCAGTGCATCTTTAAGATCAGCCAGGAAGCTCTCGAACTCTCTTTCAAAGGTGGCCGGGTTCCTGTTGGAGGTACCTGCGATGAGCACCGCCGAGTCATCGGAGTCGAGGTCCACCCTGACCCATATTCTTTTATGGGCCACGAAAAAAGCGATGTAAAGGCCCAGGATCATAACAAAACAGGCCAGCCAGACGACAGGCACACCCGGGTCCCAGGCCACCTGAAGACCTGTATATTCACGGATATTGGTATCCTTGATCTTGAAATAGACTGAACCGCCCCGTGTCTTGTCCCGGTCCGGGGCAGCTTCGAGGAGATAGAAATCGCGATGGGTGTTGCCCAGGAATTGCGCCACCTTGACCCCGGGGCGCCCCGCAGTGATGCTGGGGATGAGTTCCTCTATCTGATAGTTCGATGGATCTCCCATTACATTGAAACTCTGGCCCGCCGCAACAGTGATGTCGGGACCGGCCACATTACCTGTTGGATCGAAGACCTGGAGGGTTACCGTTGAGTTTCGGTCCACACCGTAACTGGACTGGTAAAAGTAGATCCCATCCACGATGAGGGGATGGTTGACCTCGATCGTCTTTTTCTGCTCCACCTCACCGTTCCTGAAAACTGTCAGGTCGCTGGAGTAGTCTTTGGGCTGTTGGGTCCCGGGATAGTACTCGACCCTGAAGTCGTCACACTGGATGGTAAAGGGAAGCTTCATCGCGGTGTTCTTGCCCCTGAGGGGAACGCGGTCTATCGCCGTACCCTCGGCAATGTTGACGAACCCCTTGAAACCCATAATGCCGCCGTAAACAGCACCGATAGCAAGAATGATGATGCTCAGGTGGACTATGTAGGCCCCAAGGCGGCCGTACCATCCTTTGTCAACATAGAGAGTGACAGCGCTAATATCCCGTGTCTCTTTGACCTTACCGTAGTGTTTTTCAATAACAGCCCTGGCCTCATCAATGGCCTTTTCAGGGTCAATATTCCTGCGCACCGAACCCCTGTGCTTCATCCGCTTGAACAGAGCATCGTCCAGCACCCTGGGGGATTGGGTCATGAGCCGCCAGGCCCCGGGGAACCTTTTTATGGAGCAGGTTGTGATGTTCAGCAGCAGCAGGATAAGGATAGTCAGAAACCACCAGGAGCGGTACATGTCGTCAAGGGCGAGAAAGTGGAACAGTTTGTACAATCCCGCGCCGTACTCCATGAGGTACTGTTCCGGGTTACCTTTCTGGAGGATAACGGTCCCAAGGATCGAAGTGACAGCCAGGATTATAAGGAGGAAAATGGCCAGGGTCACCGAGGCCAAGGCATCATTGATGACGCTGAACATTGATTTTCCACTCTTTTTATCCGATTGCAGTTGTGGCTGGGCTGTTTCAGATGCGGGGTCTTGGTCTGTTCTATTGTTCTCGTTTGTCACAAAAATTCCCTCAATCAGGTCACGTCACCCGGCCTTTGCCGGCCAGGGTGCCCCACAGCGACAGTGCTCACCCGCCATGGCTTATTGGGTTGGTTCGATCTTCTTTAGCGGTTAATCAGGGCGATTAAAAGGAAGGGGACGGCCTCTGCCGCCCCCTTCGCAAACGCTTTTATATATGAAGAAAAACTTCTGTTACTCTACGTGGCACTCTTTACACTTGGTCGGACCTTTGGCCTCGGCTTTTTTGTGGCACTCTTTGCACAGAGCGTGGAAGGGGTTGTCTGCCTTGCCAGAGGTCGGGTCGCTTGCCGCCGCATCCTTACCGTGGCATTCAAAGCAGCTCTTGATCTCGTCCTTGCTCGCTGCCTTGTGGTGGCACTTGAGACAGTCAATTGTTTTGCCATGTGTCTCATGATCAAAGGTCACAGCGCTTTTCTTGGCAGCGGCCTTGTCAATGGTCACCTTTGCCGGGGCATCGCCAGCCACAGCCATGGAAACCACAAAGGCCATTGCTACAGCGACAGCGATAAGAATAACGGCCAGTTTTCTGCTCATGAATTTATCCTCCTACGTGAATTAAGTGTTTGCCCCAATTTTCACAATAGTTATAGTCTCGGCTGTATACCACATGCTCGTTTCCAGTGTCAATCAGATTGGTATAATAATGAACTCTTCAAAAACGACTGCACTCCATTTAGCTGATCTTCCGGCAAGTAATACGAAGGCCGAAGAAATTGGTTACGGAGTGAGGGGTAAGCATAGGACGCGAAGACGCGGTGACACGGCATAAGCCCGTGACTCGTGATTAGTCATTTGTGACTCGGAACCCTAACCCCCTGAACCCGAAACTCCGATGGGTATCACTTCGGGCCAAATTGTACTTACCATTTCTGTCACTCCGGGCCCAGACCCGGAGTCCAGCATTTATAAGAGATAAAACCTTAACGCAGAGGGCCGCAGGGCAGCCATTTATAGGCTGTACCGCAGAGAACCGCTATTAAAACCGGAACCTGGATTTAAGCCAGTTAATATCAAAGCGATGTTTTTACCACAGATGGGTTACGTTGTTTAATCTACCCAACATCAAAGGGTTTAACTGCGGCCCTCAGCGATAGCGCCTGAAAATTGGCGCTGTCGGCGACCATCTGCGTTAAAGGTTTTGAACTTTTGGATTGCATCGGCATGTAGATATGTCCGCCTTCCCCCCGCGTCACCGAATCACCGCTTGTCACGCCAAGGGCGTGATATCACCGCGCCTCCCCTTCCGGTTCTTCCCTCACCCCTCCCTCAACAACCGCAAGGGTGAAATTTTCCGGATCCAGAAACTTAAGGGCGGCTTCCTTCACCTGCCAGGCCGTGACAGACTGGATGCGTTTTTCGAAGGACAGGGCTTGGTCGAGGTCCTGACCATACAGGGCGGGGAAAAACACCTCATCTCCCCGGGATTGAAGGGTCTGCAGACCGATCATGTGGCTGCCTACAAGGTACCTTTTTGCGCGAGCCATTTCCTGGGCGGAGACCGGTTCCATGCGGACTCTCCGGATCTGCTCCAGGAACCCTTCCACAGCCTCCGTCTCCCGGGCAGGGTTGACGCCGATGCCAAAAGCTATATACCCTGGGTCTATTCCAGGGGCGACAAAGGAAAAAACGCTGTAGGCAAGGCTTTCCTTGTCTCTGAGCTCCTTAAAGAGCCTGCCTCCCTGGCCCGCAAGAACGGCATTGAGCACCTCCAGCGCGTCCAGGTCAGCATCATCCAGAGCCGGACCCGGGTATCCCAGGATCACGTGGGTCTGAGCCTTGTCTTCCCTGATGGCTCGCTCGGACACAATCCCCACCCTGTCGACCTCCACCGGAAGCGGACCAGGGTCGTATGAGGCACCTTCCATGTCGCCGAAGTACTCCTGGGTCAGCTGGTAGGCCCTCTGGACCGTTATGTCCCCTGAGACCGAAATAACCATCCCTTTCGGCTGGATCACGGTGCGGTAGATCGAGAGAAGGCCGTTCCTCGTAATGTTTCCAACCGATCCTTCCGTTCCCATTACGTTGAACCGGTACGGGTGTTCCCTGAAAAGGGTGCGGCGAAAGAGATCCAGGGCAAAGGATGTCATATCGTCCTTCTGGGCCTTTATGGCACTTACCACCTGCCCTTTGAAAAGATCGATCTCTCCCTGGGGTAAGGTTGCCTCGGTGAGAACCTCTCTCATAAGGGAGAACCCTTCCCGGATATCCCGACTGAGAAACTTCCCGGTAATCCCCAGACTGTTGCGCCCGGAAAACCCTCCAAGGGATGCTGACAGGCTGTCGAGTTTCTGGGCCATTTCCTGGGCAGTTCTTTTACCGGTACCACGGGTAAGGAGATGTGCGAGAAGGTTGTAGGATCCCTGAGCCTCCTGGGTCTCGTATCTGACCCCGCCCAACACTCCCGCTCGCACAGCTACGAGGGGCAGCCTCCGGTCCTCCCGCACAATGAGTGTGATCCCGTTGGGAAGGAGACTCCTGTAAACGGGGGAGACTGCTTTGGATGCAACGTCAGCCGCAGGCTTCAGAATATCGGTAAGAAGTCGGGCTGTTCTGTTCTCGTCAGGCTGGGAAACGGGGTCCCTGGTGAGGAACCCGGCGGTGGCTCGCTCAGGTCTGAACACCCTCCCGGCTACTTCCAGAATATCTCCCGGGGCTACCGACTGGAGTCTGGAGTAGTAGGTATCGTTAAAACCCAGATCTCCCAGAGTCAGCGCAAGGTAACCGAGTTCCCGGGCCTGTCCCTGGACCGTTTCTCTGGAGAAAATCTTGTCGTTTATGATCTGGTCCCGGGCCAGGTTCAACTCTTCCATGCTGACCAGCTCGGTCTGAAGCCTGGCTATCTGCTCAAGGAGACCGCGAGAAGCGATCTCCACCTTGTCCTGGGTCGTCATGGCCCCCACAATAAATAGACCCGGATCCCTGGGTGTGTAGGCGTAGGCCCAGGCGTTCAGCACGATCCCCTGATCCCTCAGGTGGATCGGAAACCGCGCGCTTCGCCCACCGGAAAGGATCGCGGCCGCCAGATCCAGAACAGGTGTGTCGGGATCGGTGAGTTCACCGATGGGAAAAGCAAAGGTCACCCGGGCTGGATCGGTGTCCATAACCAGGCTGAAGTTCCGGAGTTTGTCCTGTCCGGGCTCAACAGATTCCTCTCTCTGTGCCCCCTTTTGGCCAATTTCCATAAACAGTTGGGCAGCCCTTTCGAATACCGCCGAAGCGCTCACCCCGCCCACCACCAGCAGCTTCATGTTGCCGGGGACATACCAGGCCTTGTGAAAATCCACCATGTCCTCCCGTTTGACACTACCCACGGACTCAGGCGTGCCGATGACAGTCCGGCCGTAGGGGTGGACTTTGAAAGCTGTCTTAAACAGCTCCTGGGAGAAAATACGGGATGGATTGTCCTTTCCTCTGTTAATCTCCTCTTTGACCACCAGCTTTTCACGCTCCAGCTCCCCGGAATCGAAGGTTGAGTACTGGATAGCGTCAGCCAGGATCTCCATGGCGGTGGCGGCGTACTCGTTGGCGATGGTGATATGGTAAACGGTGTGATCCATGGAGGTGTAAGCGTTGATGTCACCCCCGGCAGCCTCCACGGTGCTTGCGATCTCGCCCACACCCCTGGTTTTCGTCCCCTTGAAAAGCATATGCTCGAAAAGATGGGCGATGCCCTCTTTGCCTGCGGGCTCATCCCTGCTGCCGACGCCGACCCAGACCTGCACCTCTACCACCTTCTGAGACGGTTCCTCCTGGACGAGAACCTCCAGCCCGTTGGGCAGGGTCCGTTTTACCACCTCGCTGCGGTCTACGAAGGCAAACGCAGCGGAAGGGGAAAAGGAAAAAGTGGAAAGGACAAAAAAAGCCAGAAGAAAAAATGTGGAAGCCGTATGGTGTCGAAAGTTCATGATTCTTTATCACTCCTGATTTGAGGAAAAGAGAATTTGGTCACACACTATAATCCAGAAAGTTAACCACGGGAGGGGGGAAAGGCAAAGTATAAAAAGGTACTGGACGTGGAGAACAATCCGACACGGGGACAAGGGGAAAGCGCAAGATCTAAAGCTCGAACATCGGTTTCTATGAAATCGATGTTTTTCACCACAGATGGGATGAAGTAGGCCGGTACCACCTGTCAACGGGATGCTAAAATAGCTCCCAACTTT
>JARGFZ010000050.1:0-1854 GCA_029210965.1 bacterium
CAGACCTGTTGTTCAGACTCATCTCATGTTAGAAACATGAGGCTTGCTTCAGACTCATTTCATGTTGGAAGAGGCTGTTAGAAGAGGCTTGCCAAATCACCCTACATTCCCTAAAATTCGTGGTTCTTGCCAAGTTATACACGACCAGATGCTGCCATGGCAGGGAAACGAAACCGGAGACCGCCATTGAGAATAGACGAGATCCTGGGACATAACCGACCAGTGCTGTCCTTCGAGTTTTTCCCACCCAAAAAGCCCGAGAGCGAACATATCCTTCACGAAACTGTGGAGGTGCTGAGCAGGTTCTCCCCCGATTTCATCTCTGTTACCTACGGGGCGGGGGGCAGCACAAAGGACAACACCCTTCGGTGGACCCTGGACATCAAGGAGAAGTATGGTCTGGATGTGATGATGCACCTGACCTGTATCGCTTCATCAAGGGCCGACATACAGGGGGTAGCATCCACCCTCAAGGAAAATGGGATCAGAAATATACTGGCCTTGCGTGGTGATCCTCCCCAGGATCTTCCCGTTGGGGCAATAAAGGACGATTTCCACTTTGCCCATGAACTCGTTGAATACCTGCGGGACATGGGCGGGTTTTCCATCGGAGTTGCCGGTTATCCGGAAGGACATCTTGAGGCTCCCTCCCTGGAGAGGGATGTGGAGTACCTTAAAAGGAAGGTGGATGCCGGGGCCGGTTTTGTTATTACACAAATTTTTTTCGACAATCGCTACTTTTTTGATTACATGGATCGGGCCCTTGCTGCCGGTGTAAGCGTCCCCATCATTCCGGGGATCATGCCCATCGTAAACCTTGGGCAGGTTCAGAAGTTCACCAAGATGTGCGGGGCCACCGTCCCCGACCCCATCGTCCGTGATATGGAAGGAAGAGACGCCGATGATATGATGAAAGTGGGTGTGGATTACGCTGTTCGCCAATGCCGCCAACTCCTGGATTCAGGCGCCGCTGGCCTTCATTTCTACACCCTGAACCGCAACCATGCCACAGAGCGGATCCTGCAAGAGGTGGGGAGCGACTTATCGAAGGAGGGGTCGTGAGACGTATCCTTGTCATAGATTCAGCAAATATCTTTACTCAGCATGTGGAACTGGTTGTGAGCCGTTACGGGTACGGGACCAAAGGCGTCAGTTCAGCACGGGAAGCTCTTGAGGCGCTGGTTCATGAGGGGGTAGATCTTGTCATCGCCCAGGAAAGTCTTCCAGACATGACGTGGTCCGATTTCTGCCGCAGAGCGGGAACCGATTCGAGCTGTTCCGGTGTTCCGGTAGTGGTGTTATCCTCAGATCCTGCATCCTTCGACCTGCAGGGATGTGAAGGGATCAATGTCGCCGGAGTTCGGACAAAGCCCATTTCCATGAGGGACCTCATCGCGGTTGTCCAGAGATATCTTCCATACAAGAACAAGCGGCGCCAGATCAGAGCCCCGCTTGCCATGAAAGCCATGATCCGCAAGGGGGAGGAACTTGTGCCGTGCCGGGTGCTGAACCTCAGCGAGGGCGGGGTGTTCATTATGAAAAAGGATCCCCTTCCCATGGACACGGATGTCCATCTGCTCCTTTTTCTGGATGAGGTGGAGACACCCCTGGAGGTTAGCGGTAAGGTGGTTTACGTTGTCGAAAAAGCCAGGGGAAAACACCCGCCGGGAATGGGTGTTCAGTTTAACGAACTTAAACCCGATACCCGGGAGAAATTGTTTCAACACCTCGATGATCACGTGTCCTCCATCCTGGGAAGGTAAAGTTGATGTGTTCGCAAAAAGCCAATAATGGACTTTTTGCGACCCTGTCATCGCGCCCCCGTTTGGGGCGCCCGAATCAATGACGTGGGAT
>JARGFZ010000050.1:1952-18062 GCA_029210965.1 bacterium
TCGTGAGGAAAGCGGAAACGACGTTTTTCGCTTTCCGAGGAGCAAAAAGCCAATAATGGACTTTTTGCGACCCTGTCATCGCGCCCCCGTTTGGGGCGCCCGAATCAATGACGTGGGATGTCAAGTCATTGATTCGTGAGGAAAGCGGAAACGACGTTTTTCGCTTTCCGAGGAGCAAAAAGCCAATAATGGACTTTTTGCGACCCTGTCAAAGTTGGGAGATCCATGCAATTCTGCGATCTGAAATGTGTCTATGCGTCGGCCCCCAAAGAGGAGATGGATGGTGCCCGCTCCTGCATGACCTTCACAGCCATACGGTGTGAGCTGTTTGGCAGGCACGTCATGAAATCCCAGCCGTGCAAGGAAAAGATAGAACGCAGAATGCATCCACCTTCGCATAAAGCTACGGCGGACAGGGAACGCTAAACGCAGTGTAGATTCCAACACCAATACCAAACCTTACCTAAAAAATTTACCCGTTCTCCTCCACTGTGGTAAACTCTCTTACCATGAACCGGGGTTTTAGGCTTCGCCTCCTCCTCTTCTCCCTTTTCGTTGCCAGTTTGGTGGTGGCTCCTCCCTGCGGCTTTGCCCATGAAGATTCCGGAGACAGGAGCCACGACCCGGGGTTTCTCCACATACGTCCCCAGGCCCCTGCCTACAGTTTCAGGATGACCATGCCCCATCTTTTGCCTGGCAGTATTAAGCCGGGAGTCGGTTACGTCCTGGGAACGACTCTGTCCAGCATCTGGGTCAACAATAGTGACCTGATTCTTGATTACGAGATGCTGGATTTTCATTTAAGTCTCACCTACGGCTTCAATGAGGATTTCGGGTTTGCGTTGGTGTACGATCAGCGGGATTATCTCGGCGGCATTCTGGATGGTCTCACTGAGGGGTTTCACGATCTTTTTAATATTGACCAGAACGGCCGCACCGACGTGCCGAGAGGAAGGACTTACTTCAAGCGGTTCGATACGGGTGAGGTCATTGAAAATTTTACGGTGCTAGATAATAAGGCGATCAGCCTGCTGGTTCAGTACGTCTTTCTTCATGGCAAGGGGAGCCTTCCCGCTGCAGGTATCTCGGGGGGAGTCCGGTATGCTCTGGAGGCCCCTGACGGGGGTACCAAGGAGCACCCGCTCGATGTGAACATTACTCTTGGCCTTGCAAAGCGCCTTTCCGAAAACTGGTACTCATGTCTACATTTAGGGCTAACTCGCTTCGAACAGACAAAGGTCCTGAACCTGGATTTCAAGGAGGAAGTTTTCACCGGAATGGTGGCCTTGGCATGGGAGATCAGCCATCGGTACTCCCTTCTTGCACAGGTGTTTCATTCGGAGGGCACCATTAAGGACTTTGCGCAGTTCGACGAGTCCTCAACCGAATTCGACCTGGGAATGAAGGTCGTTACAGATAGCGGTGGAGCCTTCGAATTTGCCATCATCGAGAACGTATTGATCCAAAATAACAGCCCGGACATTGGATTTCATTTCGGCTATTCGAAGAATATATGACCACCACAGGTGGTGGTCAAGGGATGAGGGACAGGGTACAAGGGACAGGTTCGCGTTTACTTTCCCCTTGTATCTTGAACCTTGTATCTTATGTGTACATACCCCAAACCCCTGCTTTTCCCCCCAGACTTGTGCTAAACTCAGCCGCCATGACTGATACACGAACCATTCTAGGCGACATCTTTTGTCCTGGATTGCTCCTTACCTGCCTGGCGATCCAGATCCTGGCATCCCCGGCGCTGGCCGGCCCGGTGGCTGTGGAGACCAAGACTCTCTCCTCTCCGGCAGCTGATCCCTTCGTTGGATTCGTGGCTGTAGGCCCTAAGCACGAGTTCGAGCCGGTCTACCGGGTGCTTGAACCGGGAGCCTGCTCCATATTGGCCTACCGGGTCCTGATCCTCGGGTACGCAAACTACGACAACATCGTCATCGAGGAGTTGGAGTTTGCCGGGAGCAAGTGCCAGGATATCAAAGTCCAAAATAGCCTTTCCGTTAACGGTGTGACCCTTGGATACGCCCTGGGTGAAGGTACGCGTTTCGCCTGGAATATAGAGTTCCTGGTCTGGGAGGAGTGGAATACCTTTGTGATCCGCTCTGCCAAAAGAGATTTCCGCATCCGGCTGAACCGTGACGGGGAGATGACCGCGGAACCGGTAAAAAACAAGGACGCAGAACGCCCCTCGACGGGGCTCGGGACAGGCAGCACGCAGGACGCAGAATAAATTCAAAAACTTTAACGCAGGGTTACGCAGAGCAGCCATTTTCAGGCTGGACCGCAAAGTTTCGCAGAGGAAATCTAAACATGGGAAAATCTCCACCAACGTCATTCCGGGCTTGGGCACTGAGAAGACCTGAGGTCAGGAAAAGCTATTGATGTCTTTCGCACCCCATCTTCAAGGTATCCGGTTCGAGGCCCAGCGCTATCCTGACTCAGACCTTTATCCCTTCAACCTGCCCCTGGTAAAACAAACGCTCCATCTGCCCCTCGACGCCCCCATAACCTTTTTCGCGGGAGAAAACGGCACAGGCAAGTCCACCTTCCTCCGCGCCATTTGCAGGGCCTGCGGCATCCACATCTGGGAAGGGGAGCGCCGACGCCGTTACTGCAAGAGTCCCTACGAGGATAACCTGCACAATTACATTGAAGCTGCCTGGAGCAACGGGAGCGTGCCGGGCTCCTTCTTTTCTTCAGATATTTTCCGTGATTTTTCCGTGGCTCTCGATGAGTTTGCCGTTGCTGACCCGGGCATGCTCAGGTATTTCGGCGGCAAATCTCTCATGAACCTGTCCCACGGCCAGTCCCTCCTCTCCTACTTCGGGGCCCGCTATTCCATCCGGGGGCTCTACCTGCTGGATGAGCCTGAGACGGCCCTTTCCCCGACAAGCCAGGTCAAGCTGATCAGGATTTTCACCGAGGCAGCCGCAAGAGGGGACGCCCAGTTCATCGTCGTCAGCCACTCCCCCATCCTCCTGGCTTGCCCGGGGGCGACTATATACAGCTTTGATAAGGCGCCGCCGGTGGAAGTTCAGTACGAAGATACTGAGTACTATAAGGTTTATAAGGAATTTCTGAGCGATCGAAATAAATTCCTTGGTGAGAAGGCAGAACGCCCCACGATGGGGCTCGGGACAGGCAGCACGCAGCACGCAGAAGGAAGGCGTGGTACATCCAAAGGCGATTAAAGCTTTAACGCCCTTCGACGCGCTCTGCTTGCTCAGGACAGGCAGAGTTGCGCCCGTCATCGCGAACCGTTACCTATGTGAAGCGATCTCAGTTCCCGTTAAAGCGTTTAAAGCAATTAACCGCAGAGGATGCGGAGGGACGCAATCGTAAAAAAATGAGAAAACGCATAATAGTTTCTATCTTAATACTATTGGCAGCCTCGGCCATAGCATTCACCTTATATGTCAAAGCGCGCCATATCCATGAAATTGTCAAGGAGAGGGCCGCTTATGTTCTTGTGATTGGGAGCAGCAAACAGGAGGTAATTGATCACCTGTCAAAAATGGAAATCTGGTATTACTATAACAAAAATCCAGAAAACCATGATGACCTTTTCATTAATTCCTCGGATATTTATTCTGCATTGGCCAATCTCGAAAAGGAAAATATCTGGTCCTTTTTTTACGACAAGAACCACATGGACCTTTTGCGGTTGTTTTTCTCAGAGGGAAGGTTGAAAGAAATATTAAGGAATCGCAAATTTTTCGAATTCCCGTGAGAACGGGACATTTGATTCTTTAATGGAACCCTGCGGTGCGGCCTTTAAGCCGGCCGCGCTGTGTACCCTGTGGTTAGCTGGCTTTTACCGCTTTTGCAGGAGCAAGAACTTTAGCCTTCTCCCCGTTACCCCGACACGCCGATATGTGGGGATTCTCCCCGTTTCTCCGTTCCCCCCTTCCCCGTTTCCAGGTTTACTGCGTTCTGCGTTCTGTGTTCTGCGTGCTAGCTCTCCCCCTCCAACCACTCCAACACTTCAGGCGGCGCCCCCAGAAACTCGCACCCGGCTCGACCAGGGCCGGTATCTTCACTTTCTCTCGACCACCGCACAGCCATCTGGAACGTTGCAGGGGTGCCGTCCAGGGACAGCTCCCCCTTCACTATATCCCCCGGCCATGGAGCGGGAGCAGTTTCCAGGCAGAGACCGTTGGGGGTGAGGTTCAGGATGGTGCCGTCCCTCTTCCCGTCCTCATCCGTGATGCTGCACGGTAGGGAAGTCCCGGTTCTCAGATGCCGCCTTGGGGGAACCCCAATAAGTTCTACTATAAGGGGCACCATATCATCCTGCTGGATCGGTTTTTCGATGCATCCGTTGCATCCCGCTGCTTCGGTCAGGATGCCAGGATCATTGTCCTCGTCAACAGGGGTTGTGAGGATCAGGATGGGGATGTGTTCCGTCGCGGAGTCTGCCTTGAGTTTCCGGCAGACCTGGTAACCGTTCACATCGGGCATATAAAAGTTCAGGATCAGGAGGTCCGGAAGATCGTTTCGGGCCCTGAAAAGCGCTTCTTCACCAGACTTAACGATCACAAAATTCAGGTCTTCTCTTCTTAAAAGGGTCTCCTCTCTCTGGATGAATTCGTTTATGTCGTCAACGGTAATGATCCGCCTGCTGATGGTGCGCATGAATGTCCTCCCTGTGACCACACTTGTGTCCGTGAGTTGGTGAATCCGTGGTTCCGTAAATCCGTGTGAATCAGCCCTCTCCGCTTCTACAGGGGCCGCTTTTTAGCTGATAGCCTAAGCTGACAGCTGAAAGCTCCTTCCCCGACACGCCGATACCCCGATACTGATATTCCTACAGGAACTGCTTAAACCGGTCTTTATCGGCCCCGCAGATCGAGCACTTTTCCGGCGGGTGCTCCCGAGCGCATAAATACCCGCACACCGGGCATCGCCATACCGGATATTCAAGATCCTTCCCCGTGTCTCCCGCCTGCCCTGAGCCTGTCGAAGGGTGTCCCCGTCTCTCCGGTATCGGCTCCGCCTCCCTCTCCCCCCGGGCGATCTCTCCGGAAACGTAAAGGGCACAATAGCACGAGCCGAACTCGGCAAGGTCAGGGTCCCGGTAATCGCAGGGGCAGATGATGTCCAGGTCTTTATCACGTACGCCGTCGGTCAGGCGGCAGGGGCAGGCCTGGTAGCCGTAACGCTTTGTATTTGTCAGAAGGGCCTGGACGATGTCCCGGGTGAAATCTTCGTCGGGGTTGAGGTGATAGCCCCTGGCTCTGGCTTCTGAGCCGAGGCGCGTATATAGCTCGTCTATCTCTTCCGGTGTCGGAGTGGCCTTCATTTACCGACAAGCTCCAACAGCCTGTCCGGTTTAAAGCCTACGAAACACTCTTTCTGGTCCACAACCACCGTGGGGAAGGAACAGAGGGGATTCCAGCGCTCAACCTCCTCCATGATTACTTTCTTTTCCTCTTTTGGTTCAAGATCTACATCCACGTAGCTGTACGCCAGGCCTTTTTCGTCAAGCCACCTTTTCATCTTCCTGCACCAGACGCACGTGCTCAAGGTGTACAGCAGGATCTCTCCACGATCTTCACCGGCAATGTGTACGATCTCCACGGTTTCCACCTGCCTTTCCGATAGTATTTTTTAGAATCAGTCTTCTATGTCGTTGGAGCGGAGGGCGAGGTAGCTTCTGATGGAATCAAGCTCCTCTGGCCCAATATCCGTGAACTCGCATCCGCCGCCGCCCGGGTGGCTGTCACCCATCTTCCGCGACCACCTTACGGCAGCCAGAAGAGATAACTTTGCTCCGGTATCATCGAGAGTAAAGTCAATATTAAGGATCTCCCCTGGCAGGAGCGGGGGATCGGTCTCTATGAACGCTCCCCTGGGTGTAAGGGTGTGAATGATCCCTTCTTTTTTCCCATCTTCGTCGGTGATGGTGCACGGGATCCGGATCCTGACCCTTGAGTGCCCCCTGGGGGGTACCTGAAGGTGACTTTCGATGGCCGGAATGAAAGTGTCCTTACGGATAGGCTTGGTAAGATGCCCGTCACATCCTGCCTCGATGCACATCTCCTTGAGATCCTCAGCGTCACCGGTAATAATGATCAATATTGGAATATGCTCGGTGGCAGGATCGCTTTTAAGCTCCCTGCAAACATCGTAACCGTTCATATCCGGCATGTAGAGATCCAGGAGGATCAGGTCCGGTTTTTCCTGCCTGGCCGCGTCCAGAGCGCCCTGGCCCGATCTGGCTGTAAGAAGTGTAAAATCCTGTCGGTTCAACAGGGTCTTCTGAATCTGAACGAACATCTGTACGTCTTCAACGATGAGGATCTTTTTAGAGATTCTACCCATGAAGCCCCCCGGAAGGTTGTTTCCACCCTCTGACTATTTCATGGATCTGATTCGAACCTCGATCTCGGGCATGTCGCTCAGAAGCTCTGTGATCCTGGCAACCTCCGTATCCCCAAAATGGTAAGGGTAAAGGATCCGAGGGAGGATCATCCTGGCCGCGTCCGCTGCCATCTCCGGTGTCATTGTATAGGGAAGGTTGGACGGGATGAAAGCGACATCAACTTGACCGAGGCTTTTCATCTCCTCGATGTTCTCGGTGTCCCCGGCGATATAGAGGCGCTTGTCCCCGAAGGCAACAAGGTATCCGTTGTCCCGTCCGGGGGGGTGGAACGGCTCACCGTTATCCCGCTTGTGGACCACGTTGTAGGCTGGCACCGCTTCCATGGGAAAACCCATGACGGTTTTCTTCTGTCCGTTCTCCATAACCACGGCGCCCTGGATCTTTGAGGCAGCGGAAGGGTTGGTCACTATGATCGTGGAGCTCTTCCGGATGGCGTCGATGGCCGCAGGGTCCAGATGGTCACCATGATCGTGGGTGATGAGGATCAGGTCCGCTTTCGGCATTTCTCCGTAGTTTGTCAGCTTGCCGTAAGGGTCGATGTGGATCACCTTGCCGCCGAAACCCAGCATGAGGGTTCCGTGCCCTACAAAGGTGATCTCCAGATCCCCGGAAGAGGTGGATATCTTGTCCACCTGAAAAGGCTTTGCGGCAGCTGGTCCCGCTATGACAGCGAATGCAATGAAAACGGATAATAGGGCAACAAATTTCGTGATCGACCTCCAGCGCTAAAAGGTTTTTCTTAACTGTTTTCAGTCTATTATAGAGTGCAATCTGTCGTCCGTCCACGGGGGAAGGTCAGTCCAACGTCCAAAGCCCAATGTCCAAAGAGAAGGTGGTGCGTGGGAGCTTGGGGCGTGGGGGGAAGAGCAGGGCGGAGGGCGGAGGGTGTTGAAAAACAGGAGCCAGAATCCAGGAGCCAGGAGGGAAACTGCAACCAGGTGTCAAGGTATCAGGTGTCTAAGTAGGAACCGCCATGCCCGTCATTCCGGGTGAAGCCTGCCCTGGAATGCCCTAATCGGGGGGCCCGGAATCCAGTATCTTAAAGTGATTAAAGCCTTAACGCAGGGTTTCGCAGAGCAGCCACCAATAGGCTGCACCGCAGAGGACCGAGGAGAAAGACTTAATTCTGGGTAAAGGCCAGTTCCTATAAAGGCGATGCTAATAACGTGGGGTTGCACAGTAAGATTTAAACTGGAATTCAGGGTTTAAAAGTGGCCTTCAGCGCCAAAGCTTTATTTATATCTAAGATAGTTCCATTTTTCAGGCTTATCGTGGTATCCAATTACCACACTAGGATCCGAATAATCGAAATTAAGGGAGGACAAACATGGCCCAGGACCTGACAACCATGCCCCATGAGAAAGGCATGAAGGTGCTGCAGATCATATGGGGTGGGATGATTTTCTCGGTTGCCGTTTACGCGGCTATCGCCTGGATGGTTCGAACCAGGGCTGGGGGGCTGGAGCCAGGGGGGGCTGTGACCATGGCCCTGGGCGCTGTGAGCTTCGGTCTTTTCTTTGCCCAGATCAAACTCCGCCAGAACCTCTCGGACGAGAGGCTCTTTCCCCGCATTCTGGATCTGGGCTCCTGGGGGCTGCGCCCTGATGCGGCCGAACAGCTCAAGGAACTCCAGGTTCCAGAGCGAGGTGTCCAGCTCATCCTGCAGGCCCACGTTATTTTCGGCATCGTGATCTGGGCCATGGCCGAGGCGGTAGCTGTTTTCGGTCTCTTCCTGTCCCTGGCCACCGGGGATCCCCGCCTCATGGGCATCTTCGGAGCAGCAGCTGTGGTACAGCTTTTCTGGTTCAGGCCGAAAAAGGCAGCGTTTAAAGAGCAGCTGAAGAGGTGGGAGAGGTATGTGGAGATGAATAGAGGGCAGGTGGGTGTATCACTGGACACGGAGACGCGGTGACACGGGGACACGGCGTGGGAGCGTGGGGGGAAGAGCTAAAGCCAGGGGCCAGCAAGAAATTCCGTGCATGCGTGGAGCGTGATTGCGTGGGTGCGAAAATCAGAATGCACCCTTCGACAAGCTCAGGGCAGGCGGGAGACGCGGAGAGAGGTCTCCATGTTCCTTCGGAACGTATCGGAGTAACGGAGTGTCGGTGTATCGGGGAAAAGGCTAACAGCCTACAACTGGTGTCATTGCGAGGGCAACCTTCGAACGCAGAGGAAATCTAGCACTGGGGGAGATCTTAATGAGGCAAAAAGAAGAAAAACCAACCAAAGGGCCTGGCTGGTGGTTTTATAGAGGCATTACTGACACCAGTGTCGCCCTGGCAGAAGATCTTCCAGGCGTCGTTCAGCCTGTTGTTCGGATTGTGGCCCTTCTAACCCTGTCTGTCCTCACTGTCCTAATGGTTCCATGGTTCGCCTTCAGACGGTTTTTCCCAACAAAATACACCGAGATCCTTTTTCAAAAGCAAGGACCGATATAGAGACCACCTGGTATGAAGAGTCCCCGGAGGCTGCGCTAGTCCGATTGAGAGAGCTTAGAAAAAGGATAAAGGACCAGGAAACGTTTTTATTGGGAAAAGGATTAAAAATTGATGACTTCGCAAAAAGTCATCAATTTTCTGCTCTTGTGGGATCCGCTATTTCTCGCACACACGCACGCACGCTCTACGCACCTACGAGCCACTCCCTCTGCACTCTACACCCTGCACTCTACACTCACCCGGATTGTTTTCAATCCCGGGGCCTCTGCTGGCTCTGGTTCGTTCTATCAATATCATCTTCCAGCCGCTGAGCCAGGAAGCTCTCCGGGTCGATCCTCTTGATGCACACCAGGCAGTCGAAGGCCTTAACCAGGTCCTCGGCCTGCAGATACTTCATCCCCAGGTCGAAGAACCACTGGGACAGCTCCTCTTCCGGGGTGAGGACAGTCATGCCGTTGGCCATCATCTCGCCAAGGTTAAATGTGGCGCTCTCATCCCCCTGGGCCGCGGAAAGGCGGAACCACTTTTCAGCCATTTCATTATTCGGCTCTACACCAACCCCGTCCAGGTGGAGTTTGGCGTAAAAGGACTGGGCGTAAGGGTGCCCTTTTTCCGCTGAAGCTTCGATAGCCTGGACGGTTGGCGAGCCTGGTGTAAAGCCCTGGCCTTTTATCAGCATTTTGCCGAGCTTCATCTTGGCCTGGGTATCACCGAGCTCAGCAGTTTGCCAGTACCACAATGCCGCCTCATCCAGGTCAGGCTCGCAGCCCAGGCCGTTTTCCAGTATGATGCCGAGGTTGAACATGGCGGTCATCTCTCCTTGCTGTGCCGCCCGCCTGAGCCAGGAAAGTGCCTCCTCTACATCCTGGGGTACGCTGTCCCCCGTGGCCAGAAGCAGTCCCCATTGTGACTGAGCCCCGGCGTCCCCCTCCGCGGCCGCTTTTTTAAGTTCCTCGATACGTTCTTTCATGTCGTCCATCTTTCCATTCTCCCTCTCAGGTTGTTGTTTTCATACATATAACATGGAAACATCGTCCTATGGTATGTTGAGAGAATGAAAGTGTGCCGGAAATATGAGAAAATTGATGCAAATAAAATGCGGGTTCGGAAGCATTGTCCCCGACACCCCGATACTCCGATACTCCGACACGGCTCTTCCCCCTCTCACCCCCTCTCCCCCTCCCCCCCTCCCTTGGCCGGCGGCTCTCCATGCCAGTCATAGCCGGTGTCGACAGCTGCCCGGGAGGATGGCTGGCTGTCCTTGTGACCTTCTATGAGGAGGTAGTGGAAGAGGAACATCTCGTGCTGGAAAGCTTCAGGGAGCTGTCCGAGCTGGATTCTCCCCCCAGCTTTATTGCGGTTGATATCCCCATAGGCCTTCTTGCTGAACCTGTAAAGGGAGGAAGGGATTGCGACCGTGTTGCCAGGAAGGTACTGGGCCAGCCGCGCTCCTCCAGCGTCTTTTCTCCCCCGGTGAGGCCGTCCCTTGAATGCAGTACCTTCGAAGAGGCCAGGGAGTACGGACTCAATATGCAGTCCTTCGGCATCCTGCCAAAGGTGAGGGAGCTGGACCAGATCATGATACCGGACCTTCAGCTCAGGATCCGGGAGGCCCACCCTGAGGTGAGCTTTTTTACCCTGGCTGGATTGTCCCCTGCCCGGGCTGGAAAGAAGAAAGCCGAAGGCCGGAAAGAGCGAATTGCCCTTCTCGACCAGTACTTTTTTCAGGTGGAGGAGGGGCTCGGACGGTTTCCGGCATCCAGGGCCACTGCTGATGATGTTCTGGATGCCTACGCCTGTGCCTGGACTGCCATGCGCCTCTTCCGTGGGGAGGCGGGGTGTCTTCCCGACGACCCGCCGAGGGATGAAAAGGGCCTGCAGATGGCGATATGGTATTGAAAGCAGTATCCAGGAGCCAGTATCCAGGAGCCAGGAAGAAGAGTAAGGAAGTAGGACTATTGTACGGTCGAAATTGGGAAGACCCGGAATGACGTTGTTGGATGTTTTCCCAGAATCAGATTTTCTCCGCCTGTCTCCATAACTCCGTGGTAAAAAACATCGCCTTTATAGTAACCGGGATCGCTTCCGTCTTCGCTTTTAGCTACGACGTGATAAGTCACCGTGACAAGTCGCGCACTCTGCGTTTCAATCCATCGCCACGTCGATATATTCCCCTTATTCGGAAAAACCACCAAAATCGAGCTATACTTCAGTTAGGACCGCAACAAAGGAAAGGAGTCCAGGCGGTCATGAGGAGGAGGTTCCCAGTCAGTCTGCGGGCGGCTATCCTGGCTGCCTGCTTGATCCTTGCGTTGTCCCGATCAGCCGGGGCGGGGGAAGCCTTGTCCAGAGGCGTCTCTGATCTCGTTTTTCATCTGACAACATACGATGCCAATTCAAGGCTCCTTCAACAGGGACAGGGTCTTGTGGTCGGGCCCCGGGGTGTGGCCATCGTATCGATGTGTACCCTTGAAGGAGCTGCCAGCGCCGTAGCCACCATGATGGATGGCAGCACCCTTTCCGTTGTAACGGTTCATGGGGTGGATGAGATCTCCGGTCTGGCGAACATAGGTCTTCAGCCGAGCATCTCCGGGCCCTCGGAACAGCTGACGGAAGGCAGAACCCCGCAGTTGGGTGAGCGGATAATTTTCAGCGACCTGACGGCCCGTGGTGAGCAAGTTTGCGTAGAATCTGTCATTACAGCCACCAGAGTGATGCCGGACCTTGCAGGCCTTTATTATGTGGAGACTTCCCGACCCGTTCCTCCGCCAGGAGGAGGAATTTTTGGCTCTGACGGCGCCCTGGTGGGAATGGTGGTCATGCGGTTCGGGAACGGCCATTCAGGGTTCGTTGCATCCAACGAGCGGGTGAGGACTCTTGCCGTTGGGCGGGGTCGAAAAAAAGCGTTGGATGTATGGTCAAGGGGAAAGGACGACAGGTGGGACGAAAACCCTTACGCAAGGTATATGGGGGGGCACGCTGCTCTCTGGCAGGGCCAACCGGAGGTCACTCTCGACCTTCTCGAAGATCATGTCGGGACATGGTCTGTGCTAAAGGCAGAGGTGCCGGCCCTGCTCGGGGAAGCCTATCTGGCTCTTGATCTGCTGCCCGAAGCTATCATGGCCTTGAAAGCCTCTGTGGGCTGTGGCTCTGCTCCTTGCTGGGCGTACCAGAAGCTCGCCTGGGCCTATATGGAAACAGGAAAGCATGGTCTGGCCGAGGCGGCTTGCAGGGAAGTAATCAGGATGGAGCCAGCAAGTCCGTCCGGATACCTTCTCATGGCTCATCTGAATAACCTCAAGGGCGATCGCAGGAAAGCGCTGTACGAAGCCAAAAGGGCTCTAAAAAGGAAACCGGACTGTTCCTGTTCCCACTATGAGAGAGGTCTCGCCTATGTGGGGCTTGCACGATACGAAAAGGCCATCGAATCGTTCTTAAATGCCACTATTCTCGACCCGCAATACGCTGAGGCCTTCAACTATCTCGGGTATGCTTACCTGAGAACCAGCGATCCGGTGCGCGCCGTTGCGGCACTGGAGGAGGCTGTCAGGCTGCAGCCAGAAATGACGGATGCCTGGGACAACCTCGGAGAAGCCTACTCCAGTGCTGGTTTTCCCGATAAGACTTTGATTGCTTTGGGCCGGTCTGTTTGTCTCGATCTGTCGAGATCCAATGCCTACTGCCGCCTGAGCAAGGCGTTGATGAAACAAGGTCAATATTCTAATGCAGCCCAGATGCTTCAGGAAGGGCTTGACCGATGTGAGGAATCCCAATGGCTGGTCTACTACCTGGGAAAAGCCTTTTGTATGGAAGGCCGGATAGACCTTGCCAGGGAGCAGGCCGAGCTGCTTTACCGACAAAACAAAGAACTTGCCGGACAGCTTCTTCGTATTATCGACCTCAGTTCCACTGGCTGAACAGTCCATTCAATGCTTCGCTGGAGAAGGGGGTTTCGCCTGGAGTAAAACGCTGTTATTATTATATGCATTCAGGTGCTGGAGAGAAGGCGTTGGAGAAGGGGCCGGTGGAGTCGCTCCACCTGAAGCAACTGCAGCTTAAGGGTTAAAGAGAACATCCTCATACAGTATGCAAGAACTATCAAGGTCTGGGCCACCTTAGGGGGGACTCAGATCCTGTTTTCCGTGGCGGGAAATGATGAACCGAGGCAATAGGTCAACCATAATTGCTCTGGCAGCGGTGCTTGTTCTCACCATTACAGCTGCGGATCTGCACGCCAGCCTCCAGGGGCCCGGTCGGGTTGCGAGGAAAAGACTGAGTTTCTCCGTTACCCAGATCACAGTCTATGACTGGCGGGGCATCTTTGTGCGCCAGGGATGGGGCTTTTTTATTAATAAGGAAGGCCACATCATCACCCCCAGAAGCCTCCTCGAAGGCGGTTTTTACATCGAGGCAACGACCGTTTCACGGGATACTTACCTCGTGGATAAAGTGTATGCGGAGGATGTGGAAGGTAACTTCATACGTCTTGGTCTCGAATTTCCCCCGGAACGGTTCGCCTACCTTGAGAAATCGGCCCCTATGCCTGCAGTGGGGGAGAGGATCCTGGTGGGCGGCGGTGTGGGGTGTGAGCCTGGTGCCTTTCTCGATGGCTACATTGAGGATATCCGCAAGGTTCCGTTGTACGGCTCTCTCGTCCGGATAGGTTCTCCCTTTGCGACGGTTGGGAGCCCCATTTTCAACGAGCATGGGGTTCTTGTAGCGGTGGTGATGTTCAGGCTGGAAAACGGTGCAAGTTCCGCATGGGCCGTCCCGGTGGGAAGGATCTCCAGGGTCATGACTGAAGAAGCAAGGCCTGAAGAGCACCTGGCCTGGGCGGAAAAAAGGCAGGGAAACTGGCAGGGGACAACGGTGGGATCCTACATGATGGGACTTGCCTATTTCTGGTCCGGTCAGCACGGAGTTGCCATGCCGGGGTTGATGAGGGCTACCAAAGATGAGCGGTTCCAGCAGGAGGCCTTTTTCCTTCTGGGCTGTTGTAACGATGCGATCGGTCAGTACGGAGCTTCCGTAGATGCCTATACCATGGCGGTTCGGCTGGGAGATTCATCCTATGAGACGTTTCTGAATCTGGCAAGAGCCCACCGGCTTCAGGGAGCATATCAGCAGGCTCTCGATTCCACCTGGGCCGCGATCAGGGCCAGGCCACACAGCTACGAGGCGTATACTCTGCTTGGGGAGACCTTTAACTCCATGGGCCATTATTCAGAAGCCCTTGCGGGTGTTTATGTTGCTATCAAGATGGATCCGAAAAGGCCGGAGGCATACCATCAGCAGGGAATTTCCCTTAGAGAGCAGCAAAAATATGGTCAGGCCATTGAGGCCCTGAAAAAAGCCATAAGCCTGGATCCCAGTTGCAGCCGCGCTTACTGGGAACTGGCCCTGACATATTATCACAGCGGGGATCTGACCTCAGCTGCGGATATCTGTGAGGCTCTCAAAAAAATTGACCCTGAACTCTCCAGGCAGCTCCTGACCCGGGTCAGCCCCTGATCCCTTTTTATTCCCGTTACCATCAGTTGTTTTTCAGAAAAAACCAGCCGACCCTTTTACAGTTTCAACTATTACGGTATATATTTACCCATGCGGGCCTCGATAAATGCTTCAAAGGCACTCTTTCGGAGGTTGCCTGGAGCTCATGGATTCACGGCCAGCCCATTGATAAGGATATGCGCTCTGTGCGCACCCTGGACGCCCTGGCCGGTATGATGAGAAGCTGAGGGTTCAGACACAGCCCCTGCAGACGGTCTGCTTTTCCAGTGAGCGGTCTCCACTGCACTTCACTGTCAGCTCCATGAAAGGGAAGCGTCATTGAAGAATTTCGTCATCGACACCAACGTCATCCTGTATGCTCCCAACTGCCTTGAGACTTTCGAGGAGAACAACGTCATTATTCCCTCCATTGTTCTTGAGGAGTTGGACAATTTCAAGAGACATTATGATCCGCGCGGGTTTGCGGCACGCCAGTTTTCCAGGCAGCTTGACGACCTGCGGGTCAAGGGAGACCTGCTCAAGGGAGTCGAGACCGGGCACGGCGGCAAGCTTTCTGTCCGGTTCTACGACGAGGACATAAAGCTGCCCAGGGAGATGGAGATCGTAGGGGCAAAGACAGCCTCCGATAACATGATCCTCAACGCGGCGTTAAGTGTTCAGAAGGAATCCAGGCAGCTTACCGTAGTCGTGAGCAAGGACATCAACGTCCGTATCAAGGCCAACATCCTTGGTGTGGAGTCGGATGACTACTATCATAACATGACCGTCTCGAGTGTGGATGAGGACAGCCTGTACGTTCTCGTTCCCTCGGATTATATCAACAGCCTTTACCAGGTAAAGGTTCTTCCTGTGGCTGGCTACCGGAGCGATGAAAGTGAATTAAAGCCCTATTCCAACGACTACCTTCTGCTCAAGAACGAGGCAGACCTGAACCAGAGCGCCCTCGTTCAGTATCGAAAAGATGAAAGGGGTAAAGGAAGCTTTCATTTGCTTGGTAAGATGGAAGATGTGTTCGGGGTCCGCCCGAGGAACCATAAACAGCGGTTTCTCATGGACGCCATCCTCGACACCCGCACAGACCTTGTGTTCGCTATGGGTATCGCCGGCAGTGGAAAAACCCTGGTGTCCCTGGCGTGTGCCCTTGACATGGTTCTTGAGGGCCAGTTCAAGCGGCTCATCATTGCCCGTCCCATTATTCCCATGGGACCGGATCCGGGGGCCCTTCCCGGCACCGAATTTGAGAAGGTGCGCCCATGGCTTCAGCCCATATACGATAATCTGGAGTTTTTAGTAGACAACCTCGCCAACGGCGGGCACGGGAAGGGTAAAGACCTGGGACACGGGGCCGGTGACATCACTCTGAATTACCTGTTCGACGCCAAGCTCATTGAGGTTCAGCCCCTGGCCTACATCAGGGGGAGGAGCGTTTCCAACGGCATCTTCATGATCGACGAGGCCCAGAACCTGACTCCTCACGAGGTCAAAACCATTATCACCAGGGCCGGTGAGAACACAAAGATCATCCTCACCGGGGATATTTACCAGATCGACAGCCCTTACATGACATCCACCGATAACGGGCTCGCAGTCGCCTCCGAGAAGTTCCGCCTCTCCGACGAGGATATCTCCTCGAGTATTTTCCTCGACAAGGGTGAACGAAGCCGTCTGGCCACTTTGGCAGCCACCATCCTCTAGCCCGCATTATTCATGATGGTGATGAGATGTGAGCTAACTGTGTGGCAAATATGGATAAATGGGAATGGCACG
>JARGFZ010000051.1 GCA_029210965.1 bacterium
CAGGGTGTAAGCAAGGGCTTCCGATGTCGGCAATAGACCAGTTTCCCGTTGACAGGACCGGCCTACTCATAGAAGAGTTACTGAGGACACTGAGAGAAACTTAAGTCTGGGGAAAGAGCGGTAGCTTCAAAAGCGTTTAAAACCTGTCTCTCACAGAGCCGTAGAGTTCGCAGGGAAGGGCAAAATACTTTATTTAGATAAAGCCAAAGATTTGATTTTACTTTCTCTGCGTTCCCTGTGCCTCTAGTGAGTCAAACCAACGACATGACGAACGAGCGTGATGGCTGCCTGTGTTCTAGGATCTTGGATCGCATTCACGGTTCACGGTTCACAGTTCACGGATGACGGATCACGGATCACGGATCACGGTTCATGGTTCATGGAGCACAAATGAACTTCCACGTTCTCACCATATTCCCTGGAATCATCACCAGTGCCGCCTCAGGCAGCATCCTGGGCAAAGCTCTGGAAAAAAGGGTCATCAGTCTAAACGCGATAGACATTCGGGATTACGCCACCAACAAGCACAATACGGTGGACGATTATCCCTACGGCGGCGGCCCGGGGATGGTCATGAAACTGGAACCCATCTACGGGGCAGTCCAGTCCCTCTCACTACCGGAAGGTTCGCCTCTGCTACTCCTTACCCCACAGGGTGAACGGTTCGATCACGCCATGGCCAGGGACCTGGCCTCTCACAGCGACCTGGCCCTTCTCTGCGGCCGGTATGAAGGTATCGATGACAGAGTCCGCGACCTGATCCCGGTCCGGGAAGTCAGCCTCGGCGACTTTATCCTTACGGGCGGGGAGTTCGCGGCCCTGGCCATCATCGACGCGGTGGCCCGGTTCATCCCAGGAGTGCTGGGGGACGGGGAGTCCGCAACAGACGAAAGCTTTGCTGACGGACTTCTTGAATATCCACAATACACCCGCCCCCCCGAGTTCATGGGCCAGCAAGTGCCTGACATCCTCCTTTCAGGAGATCACGGTCGCGTTGCCCGTTGGCGCCGGGAGCAGTCCCTCCTTCGCACCCTTCAGAAGCGACCCGACCTCCTGGAAACGGCCGACCTCACGGAGGAGGACCAGAAATTCCTGGAAAAAGCAAAATTCGGGCAAATTTCCGACGAAGAAGCATAAATACAGCCTCTTTTTTCCTTGCCAACAAAAATTTTTCATTTATAATTCTTTTTTCGGTGAAAAATTGGATGTAGAATGCAGGATGTAGAAAGTACAATTAACATCAAAAACTGTTAGCTTACTCTTTTGAATATTGATGGACTCGCAAAAAGTCCATCAATGCGCCCCGCGCGGGGCGCCCAAATCATTGACTCACTCCGTAAGTCATTGATTTGTAAGGAAAGGGAAAACGACGCTTTTCCCTTTCCGTGGAGCGAAAAGTCCCGGATTGGACTTTTTGCGACTTTATCAATATTGAATATTGAATTAACTGCAAAGGAGAGCCTCATGGGTATTAACATCGTAGAAATGTACGAAAAGGAACACATGAAGCGGGATGTCCCCGATACGCCTATCGGATCCACTGTGAAAGTCCATTACAGGATCATTGAGGGCGAGAAGGAGAGGATCCAGATCTTCGAGGGGGTCGTCATCGCACGCAATAGGGCGGGGCTCAGGTCCACCATTACAGTCCGGAAGGTCACAGCCGGTATGGGCGTGGAAAGGGTCTTCCCCATACACTCCCCCAAGATGGACAAGGTTGAGGTGACCCGACTCGGAAAGGTCCGCCGCAGCAAGCTGTATTACCTCAGGGCATTGAGAGGTAAGAAAGCCAGGATCAAAGAGAAGGATCAGTATTAGGGGAATAGGGAAGCCCTTCGACAAGCTCAGGGTCCCGAGCCTGGTCGAGGGAGATGGAGGAGGAATAACACCTTTTCCGCTATATAAATTCTTCCTTCCCACTTCCATATTCGCTAATCTGCACTCATGCTCTTCCAAGCTTCCACCATTGACGACCAACTCCGGAAGTCCGGTTACTCTCTCATCGCTGGAGTGGACGAAGCAGGACGCGGGCCCCTTGCGGGGCCCGTTTTCGCCGCTGCAGTCATCCTGCCATCGGAAAACAACCTTCCCGACACCATGGACAGCAAGAAGATCTCTCCCGCCCGCCGGGAGAAGCTTTTCGAGGAGATCCTGTCGGTGGCCTTGGCCTGGCACGTATCAAGCATCGAAAGCCAGGTCATAGACAGGATAAATATTCTCCAGGCCACATTCAAAGCGATGGTGGAGGCGGTCCGGAACCTTTCCAACACCCCGGAGATGATCCTTGTAGACGGCTCTCATACCCCTTTCGTTAACTCCCACTCCAGGGCTCTTACAAAAGGCGACGGCCTCTCCCAATCCATCGGCGCCGCCTCCATCCTCGCCAAGGTCCAGCGTGATCGGCTGATGATACGATACCACGAAGAGTACCCCCGGTACGGATTTGCCAGGCACAAGGGCTACGGTACCCGGGAACACATGGATGCCATCGCAAAGCACGGCCCGTGCCCGATCCATAGACGGTCTTTTGCGGGAGTGAAGGAGTACTGTAAGTGACGCTCGTGTGTGCGTGCATGCGTGCGTGAGTATGTGCGTTGAATCATCCCGATCTTACGCAATCACGCTCTACGGACACACGCTTTACGAGCTTATTGGTCTATTTTATGCATTTCCCCACCCATGTTCTGGAAACGAAAAGCTCCGCACCTCCGTACAGGCGCCCGGGGAGAGCGCGAGGCAACTCTATATCTCCTGCTCCGGGGCTACCGCATCCTTGAGCGGAACTACCTGTGCCGCCTGGGAGAGATCGACATCGTGGCCCTGAAAAAGGGAGTCACCGTCTTCGTGGAGGTGCGGACGCGGCAGGAGGGGGCCCTCGTGGATCCCATCGATTCTATCAACGACGTTAAACTGGCCCATATGATAGACGCGGCGCGCTATTTTCTGACGGTGCGAGGCAAGAGCAGGGCATGCAGCCGGTTCGATATCATCTCCGTGCGATCCGGTGGTCCCTTCAGAGGCCGAATCAGGCATTATATCGGCGCTTTTAGCACAACAGATGAACGCCCTGTGCGCGGCATGCGCCTGAAAGCATGGATACGCCGGCAACCCAGGCCCGGAGGCAAGACCAAAAAAAACCGTTTAACACGGTGACACGGGGACGGGGGACATAGCGAGGGAAAAAGGGGGGCGTGGTGTTAATCTCAGATCTCAGATCTCAAAGGTTTGCCTATCTTTGAGTCCTCCTCCGATTTGCTCCCTAGCTCAGTGGTGAAAAACATCGTTTCTATAGCAACTGGATTCCGGGTCTTCGCCCGGAATCCAGTGATTTTGGAGTTAACCTCGAAACTTCGACACTTGGCTACCTGGACACCTTCGGCGCTGCAGTGTCACATATTCCGGGATGCAGGTTTCAAGTTTCAGGTTTCCCCCGCGTCCCCGTTTCTCCGTGTCCCCGCGTCCGATGCTTTTCCCTGGCTCCTGCCCCAAACGCACCCCCCGCCAAGCACTTCGCACTGTTTTCCTCACCGCCTAATTAAATTATTTATACATTTTCCTTTTATTTTAACCCCACATCCGACCTATTTGTGCTAATATTTCACATAGAGAAGGCCACCATTTTATGAGGATCTGATTCGCAGGCTACCCTGACACTTTAAACCTTTTTCAACGAGCGGGGTCTGCCTGAGGATATCCAAAGGTACCGGTGGGCGCTTTTGAGGGAGGGGACGGATGACAGGGGCCAAAATTCTCATTGTCGATGATGAGAAAACCATCAGGGATGGTCTTCACAAGGTTCTCGTGGGAGAAGGGTACGAGACAGAATTAAGCCACAACGGCTATTCAGCCGTCGAAAAGCTGCAGGCCAGCGAATTTGAACTCGTCATAACGGACCTCAAAATGCCCGGAATGGACGGGATGGAGGTCTTGAAGGCCATCTCCATCCTTCAACCCAACGTCCCGGTGATCTTCATCACCGGTTACTCTACGGTGGAAAACGCCGTAGATGTGATGAAGATAGGCGCCTTCGATTATCTTCCCAAACCGTTCACACCAAAGCAACTCCTTGCAAAGGTGGATAAAGCGCTTGAGTACAGGGCCTTCCTCCTTGAAGAACAATCCCCTGCGAGGCACCTGAGTGAGGAGATCGAAGGTGCCAACATCATCGGCAATAGCCCGGCCATGAAAAAGGTCTTCATGCGGATAGACCAGGTGGCGCCCACTGACAGCACCGTCCTCATCACGGGGGATAGCGGAACCGGAAAGGAACTGGTAGCAAAGGCGATCCACCATTTGAGTCCGCGCCGCAGTAAACCGTTCATCGCAATCGACTGTACCACCCTGGTGGAGACCCTTCTTGAAAGCGAGCTGTTCGGCCACGTGAAAGGCTCCTTCACAGGAGCTGTGCAGACTAAAACGGGGCTGTTTAAAGTGGCTGACGGTGGAACCCTTTTCCTGGATGAAGTATCCAACATCACTCCGGCCATCCAGGCGAAACTGCTGCGGGTCCTGCAGGAGAGAACCATCACTCCCATCGGAGGCACTACTTCAATACCCATCGACATCCGCCTGATAGCGGCAACGAACAGGGATCTCAGGGAAATGGTGGCCGAAGGATCGTTCAGAGAAGACCTCGTCTACCGTCTCAACATCGTTCCCATCGAACTGCCCCCTCTTTGCGAACGAGAGGACGACCTGTCCCTGCTGATCAGCCACTTCCTGAAAAAATACGCCAAAGAGATCGGCAAGGATATTCAGGGACTGGCTCCCGGGGCCATATCCCTCCTCAGGAGCTACTCTTTCCCAGGAAACGTCAGGGAACTTGAAAACCTCATCGAAAGAGCCGTGGTCCTCACCAAGGACCGGCTCATCCAGGCGGAAGATCTGGAAGTCAATACATGCACCGACACGGAATCGGACTACATCAACATCCGTGTTCCCGAGAGCGCGGAAGAGTTGAAGTGGATGAAGAAGAAACTGCGGGAGGATGCGGTCAAACCCCTGGAGCAGGCCTTTCTCCTGGCAGCTCTGGAACGCAATAACTGGAACGTCACCAGGGCTGCGGATGAGGTGGGCATGCTCCGTCCCAATTTCCAGTCACTACTGAAAAAACAGGGGATTTCACTGAAGTATCGAGGCGTAGTGCCGTGATTGGTGATCAGTAATCCGTGATCGGTGATCGGTAAATTCCAGAGCCCGAGTCCGAACCCGAGTCCGAGTCCGAGTCCATATTATAGTTGTTAGAAATTTCTGATATTTCTCAAAATCCTGTTGATCCTGTCAAAAAAGATTTTGCTCTTCTCCTGCGTGCTGCGTGCTGCGTTCTACGATCACAATCCCGCAGCTTCCTAAACCGGGATTGTGATCGTAAACACCGTCCCCTTCCCCAGCTCGCTGTGGACCGCAATGGTACCACCGTGCCCCTCGATGATCCCGTAGGACACTGAAAGTCCCAGACCAGTTCCCTTGGCCCCTTTGGTACTGAAAAAGGGATCAAAGATACGACCGAGATCCTCCTCACGGATGCCCTGCCCCGTGTCCTCCACCCGGATATGCATTTCCTCGCCTCCAGCGCTCATCCCCGTCCAGAGGATCAGCCGGTCCCCGTTCTCCATGGCCTGGCTGGCGTTGACGAACATATTGACAAAGACCTGCTCCATTTGTCCGGGATCAATGAGCAGGTCCGGGAGGTTTTCCGAGTATTCCTTGATTATCTGAATGTTCTGGAAGGTGGCCAGGTTTTCCACGAGGCCCAGGGCCCGGTCAAGGGTATTATTAATGTTGTTCATGGCTTTCATGGGCTCAGTCTTGCGCGAAAAATCGAGAAGGTTCTTGACGATCCTGGCGCAGCGGTCCGCTTCCCAGGTGATCGTGTGAAGATCCTCCTTCAGCCCGGGCGGCAGTTCAGGACTGTCCTCGATGATAGAAGCGTGCAGAACAATTCCTGTAAGGGGGTTGTTCAATTCATGAGCAATGCCCGCAGCAAGTTCTCCCAGGGAGGCCAACTTCTCTGAACGGATGATCACCGACTGCATCTCCCGTATCTGCTGGGTCCGTTCTTCAACCCTGCTCTCGAGGGTGGCAGCCCATTTTTCCCGATCTTCCTTCGCCTTTTTGAGGTTGCTGGTCATCTCGTTGAAGGAGTCGGCCAACTCCCCGAATTCGTCATTTGTCGTATTTTCTATAAATCGCCACTCCCCACGTGACAGCGCCCTGGTGTGATCCAGCAGGGTGTTGACCGGTTGTGTAATGAGTTTTTGTGTTAGCAGATTGAGACAAAGCAACAGCGCGATCAGGAGGAAGACCAGCTCCACGAGAACATTGTTGCGGTACCTGGTGATCTGGGCCATGACATTCTCTGTGGTTACGACTATATCAAGGACCCCGAGCAGGTTTACATCGGCCGGATGATAATGGCATGACGGCTGAGAGCATGAAGGATCGTTGTAGATCCCCCTGGTGACCCCCAGGACCTCCGCCCCTTTTTCATCAGGGAAAACCCGCCTTCTGTCCATGGTGGAAGCCTGGACCCTGGGCTTGCCCTCGAAGTGGCACATGTCGCAGCTTGTATCCTTGCTGAAATCCACAAAGGTTTCGATCTCGTCTTTGTGCAGGGAGAACCGGATGACACCCTGCTTGTCAATAAGGCGAATATTCCTGATGTTCTCCTGCATGCCTGCCCTCTCCATGAGCTGGTAGGCTTCGTCAACATCTCCTGCCAGCATGGCATGATTGGTGGTGGCGATGATCGTTTCGCTCAGGTTGTCCACATCGGTGGTGTAAACATCCATGAACGCCGTTTTTAAGGCGGCGATATTAAACAGGATGAAGACACTCATGGTGAACAGGAGAACCATTGCGCTGATGATGGAGAATTTGATCATCAGGCCAAGACGCATTCGTAATCCCCTTTTTTGCCGCTTTGGGTGTCAGAGATCCCTGCAGCCAGGTACTGCTCGGGAGTGGATCAATTCTACGGTTTTTGGTGTAAGTATACACTAAGTATAAGAATGCAGAACACAGAACGTAGAACGCAGAATAAGATCAAAAGCTAACTAACCGCAGGGTACGCAGCGCAGCCATTCCCAGACTGCACCGTCCCTCGACAAGCTCTGGACAGGCAGGGCAAGGCCAAAGTTCAGGGGAATCCTTTGAGTTTTAATGCAAATGCTCTTTCCCCGGATTTAAGTTTTAAACTTCGCGAAACTTTGCGTCCTTTGCGGTAACCAGCTCTTGCCGTATTTAAAGGAGTCGCCTTTTCCTCTCCTGCGTTCTGTGTTCTGTGTCCTGAGCCCGGTGGGGGGGCGTACTGCATTCCCACACCAGGTTCTAGGCTAGACCCTGCCTCTTAATTTGTCTTTCTCCAAATTCCTTTCTTCTTTCTTTACTTCCTCCGAAATGAAGGTCCTCACAAGGTAGTTCTCCAGCCCCATGATGAGAAGCCCTGACAGGAAGACAGCCCAGTAGGTATCCCTCAGGGTCCCGGCAAAACCAAAGAAGATGTAAAAGGCACTGATGTAGAACAGGTGGGACCACCCTTTATAGGTGCCTGAACCCTGGGCGATCCGGGCAAGGATGAGGGTCAGAGCTGAAAAGGCGTATACAGCAAGTGCAACACTGATGAGATTCGAAGGTGGGGGGGAGCCGAGAAAGCGGCGGATTGACTCTGACAGGGCCGGCAGAAGGTAGCTGTCGGGGATGGAGAGGACGCTGACGATCACAAAGGCGGCCAGCCCCCATGCCCCCATCCTGGCCCGGGCTCTCAGGTTGCGAATTCTCTCCTGAGCCTCCGAAGAGGTGGTGTCTGCATTTTTACTTTTATCGTTAGATGCCCGGGGGGCATCGACTCGATCGTCACTCATGGCCAGTTGTCTCACTTCTGATCAAACCGCCCACATGGTTTGAATCTGCCCCCCGGATTATATCTCTACACAGCTTTAACCTGCTATCCTCCCTGGTCACCCTCAGCCGGATCGTCCTCCTTTTTGGCTTTGGCCGATAAAATCGACTTGTCCACTGCGAGTTTTTGCAGTATCTCGCCAATATGGCTGATCTCACTGCTCCCGATAGGAGGATCATCCTCATGTTTCCCCTCATAACATTGGCTGGCAAAGTCCACAAGTTCACCCAGGGGCTGCATCACTCCCCGCCACAGTAGAGCGGTCACCCCCGCGACGGTCAATATGAGAATCATGACGCAAAATATGATCATACGCAACCGTAGCCTTGACAGTGAATGCTCCAACTGCTCCTGGGAAAGCCCGAAATCCATCCCCCCCAGCATTAATTTATCAGGGGGGTGGTAGTGGCACTCCGCGGTGGAACAGGCAGCCTCGTTGTAAATGGGAGTCATCAGGGACATGATCCTTTCGCCACTCTCGCTGACGTGGACACTGGCGCGCTCCATGGGATCGAGGCTGCTAACCGGTTTTGATCCACGGTGGCACTTTTTGCAGGCTTCCGATTGCCGGTCGACTTTTCTTCCAGTTTCCTCCTTGTCGCTGGAAAAACTGATCACGCCGCTGCAGTTGAAGATACGGGCGTACCTGACCCTTTCCTGCTTGCTTATGTCGCTGATGATCTGCTGGAGAGCGCCTCGGTCAGAAACGATCATCTCGTACTTCATGGATCTCAGGATCGTATCCGCCAGGGCAACTTCATAACGAATGGAATCCTCCTTCATATCAGCCTTGACGAAAGTATAAAGGAGGATGCAGCAGACGATGGTAAAACCGGTCACCACCCCAGCCACATTTACGATCTCCCTGGTGGCAAACTTTCTGAACATCGCTTTTTCCTTTCGTCGAAGGCCCCGGCGATTCCAGAAACATCCAGAAACGTCCGGCTGCCGGGGCCTTCACACCCTCTCTTAATCGAGCAGGCTCACATCTGAGAACGCGGCTGAATGCTGACCAAGAGTCCCGGGAACCGCAGCTGTTTCCGTCGCTTTCTCCCGCACCTCAAGCGGCAGCGGGTTCCACGCATAGACGATGGGCAGCCGGTACAGAATGAATCGATAGGTAGCAATATATAGCCCAAAAACGGTGACTGCAATGATCGTCTCGAGCAGGTGGGGGATCTCCGGGTAAAGGTTCCAGTTAAAGGTGACAAGTGCGGTGTTGAGACGGTTCAAAACGATACCTGCAACGGCAATAAAAGCCCCGAGGCGAACGATCCCGACTCGCTCTGACCTTATGCCATAACCAAGAACCACCAGTGGCAAAATCACGCCCACTGCCAGCTCCAGGATGTACCACTGTCCCCACCCGGTGGCCAGATAAGCCCACTCGTTGTCATGGGCTATTCCTACCACCTTGATCACGAAATAGGTTATGAGGGCCATACTGGCGCCCCTGGCAAGCCCGATTGTCTGGCTATCGAGTTTTTTCAACCACTCATCGCTGCACCTCCAGGCCATGGTTTTCTTGACCACGGTGCTCACCGCGATGAGCATGCACAGTCCAGCGTAGATACTGGATGTGAAAAAGAATATCCACAGGAACTCCTGAGAGTACCAGAGAGGGTGAACCTTGCTGGGAGCATAGGTGAAGAGGGCTCCCAGCGCACCCTGGTGCAGTGTGGACAGGATGATCCCTGCGATTGTCAGGCCGATGGTAATGCGCTTGATGAATATTTTGGCCATGGGCCAGTGGACCCACTCGAAGAAAGCTTCAGATACCTCCACTATCTGAACCGTGAGATACACCGCTACATGCCATCCAACCAGGAAAAGAACGGCGGCTGTACCCCACGCGACCACCATGGGATAGGGCAGGCGCCAAGGCTGCCCCAGGTCCATGAGCAGATAGATGACAGCGAAAAAGTAACCCAGGAGCCCGTTGAGCAGACCGAGGCGTTCGATGGGTTTGAAATCCTTACGCCCGAACAGCTCAACGGTGGTCCCGAGAAGGAAGCCGGAAGCGGAAAGGGGGACCATCACAAAGAGGCCGAAACCGAGGAACAACCCCCAGGGATAATCGTTCGAGGAGTGAGTTACAGCCCCTAGTCCGAAGACAAATCGGTAGATAATGACAGGAAAACCCACGGCGAAGAGCACTCCGAGAACCCAGTTTAAGGGGTTTTTCATCGCCTGACTCAGGTACTCCCGGGGTGTCAGGCCCAGGAGGAGTTTTTCCACAAAGCCCCAGTGTCTTTTGGTGCCTTCGTCAACCGGGGAATCTACAGGCTGATAACCGTTATTGACCAGGGACCTCATGACTGCGACTCCTCTCTGTTGGAAAGGTTACTGTTTTCATCCCCGTCCTCCTCACCTCTTGTGGACAGGCGATGAAAACCCAGGAACAGGGCCGGCCAGATGGCAAGCACCATGGGGACCTGGGAAAGAAAGTCCTGGGCGTTGTTCAAAATGGGCTTCTTCTGCATGGTTACATCGAAGTCCACTTCTTCAAAGGGTACACCCGAAAGGTACATCCAGGCCGTCCCGCCCACTTCATCCTCACCATAGACATAATCAACATAGAGGTCGGAGTTTGCTCTTATCCGTTCATGAGCGATCTTAACCAGGTTCTTCCTGTGCCCGAAGGTCAAGACCCCCTGGGGACAGGCATCGATGCAGGCTGGCGGCTTTCCGTACTTGAGACGGGTGTCGTAGCAGAAGATACACTTGCGGATCACCGGGTTGGTGGCACTCGAATAGGCATAGGCAGGGATACGGAAGGGGCATGCAGTCATACACATCCTGCATCCCACGCAAACCTTCGAGTTGTAGATCACAGCCCCCTCTTTCGTCTTGGTGTATGCGTTGACAAAGCAAGAGGTTAGGCATGCGGGCTCGTTGCAATGGTTACACTGGATCTTCCTGTAAACAGGTCCTCCCTCTGCCTGGTCATACCTGTTGACCACCGTAAAGGCGTTCTCGTCAGTCCTGCGCTTCTGTCCCCCGTGAAACTCCTGGTCAAAAACAGAAGTGTCGTCAAAGGGCAGCGCTGGCTCCGGCAGACCCTGCTCTCTGTTGCAGGCGGCCTCACACGTTCTGCAGCCGATGCAGCGGGTCAGGTCCACGAGAACCCCCATGCCTTCCGGATACCCTGTAAAGTTACCTGCACCCTGGGCCTTGCCCGATAAAACGAAGGCTCCAGCCGCAGCCCCTCCCAGGCTCACCGAAATAAACTTTCTTCGGGTTATCTTTTCCATCGGCGACCTCCAGATCTAAAATGTGTCATTTCTTCGTTTGTTAGGGTCGCAAAAAGTCCATACGCGGCTTTTTGCTCCACGGAAAGCGAAAAATGTCATTTCCGCTTTCCTCACAAATCAATGACTTACATCGCCAGTCATTGATTTGGGCTCCCCACACAGGGCGCGTAGGTGGCTTTTTGCGAAGTCGTCGCATTTGAACGCCATTCCCTGAGCTCAGTGAGCTGACCCCGGTTTGTCGCCCTTCGGCGCATAGCTGCCTGAGCGGTAGAAGGCGTTCCCGAGTTCGGTTCGCTCATGGCAATCCTCACATCCCTCAGGGCCCCCAGCCTCTATATGACAGTTTAAACAGTTGAGGTGATAGGCGGCCTTCAGGCCAGGTATGTCCTGGTGATAGGCGTCCTTGTCGGCCTCCTTCTTACTCAGGTAATCGGCCGAGAAAGGTTCTACTGCATGACAATCCACGCAAGCCACGTTATCGAGCACATCTTCTGAACTATGGCACTTTGCGCACTTCCCATTGGTAGTGGGGATGCCCACTGAGTGATGATGGCACCCGGTGCAGTCATCCACGATCTCCGTGTGGTACTCATGGTCAAACTCAGCCCCCTCGTACAGATGGACTAACTGGTCCAGCATTACAGTATCCGGAAGTTCCAGGTTCCTCGCCTGACCGGATAGGGGGAGACTGGCCGCCAGCACCAATACGATGAAGGCTAAAATTTTGAACGGTTTCATGGTCTTCCTCCTGTTCGATAGGCCATTCCGGTGCACCGCTTAGAACCGTTTATTAACCGGTGTGACCATACTGTGTCGGTTGTTCTCATCCGTTCACTCCCCCGACCTTCTCAGCGCGTCCTTTTCCCGTTCGGAGGGCGTTTTTATAATGTGCTTGTAAAACAGAGGGAAGGTGGCAAAGAAGGCCACACAGATCAGGTACTCAACAGCCTTGATGTAGTTATAGAAATCAACCAGGGTGTAGACCTTAACCACATCGCCCGTAGAGCTGAAAAACTGTCTTACCAGGTCCAGCATCGGTGTTTCTCCTTTCCGGCGCCCGGAGCACCATTAAAATATTTCTCAGGTAAACAAAGCAGGGTGCGCCTTAAACAGAGCAATTTTCATTCATTGTCTGTGGCTGTCAGTCGCCGATCTCCTGTCCCGTGTTCGTCACCGCGACCCTCCTTTTACCCCTTATTTTTTTCGCGAAGGCAGAAACGGTGCCCAGCATCAGGAGGAGCGCCGGAACCATCTGGGCAACGATAATGAGGGCACAGACCCCCAGGAACAAGAGGACCATTATCCCGCTCTGGTAGGTCTGTGTCGTATCCACCGCCCATGCCTGGTGGACCGTAAGCAGGATGATCCCTGCCGTTGCCGCTAACGTTCTTATTGATTTCATGACAATCTCCTTTAATTCCCCCACTATCGGGGCAAAGGCCTACTTGGCGGTACCGGATGCTTTCGATTGCCCGGTAACGTTCTCGAAGGCACACTTTACAGCCTGGAGCAGCTCTTCCCTGTCCTCCCCGGCAGCCGGTTTGAGGGCATGGTAGAAAACACCCTCGCCCCTGAGCTTTATCAGAAGAGGAAGTGACTCCTCATTGGAAACAAAAATAATGGTGAGTTTCTGATTGCACTTCTTGAGGAGCGGGATAAGTTCTCCCGCCGGTATATTATCGAAGGCGTTGCCAAGCAGGACGACCTGGGCCTCCTTTTTGATGACATCCCTCATGACAACGTCCACAGAATTGGCTGCCACAACCTGGTAGTCCGTCTCCCCGAACAGCTGGATCATATTGTCACGGGCCTGAACATCCTCGTCAGCAATGAGAAGCAATGGCATGGCTTCAACCCTCCCCTTCAACCTTCAGCTTCCGCCTGAGGTCGTAAGCCTCCTTTGAGGTTCACGACCCTTTAAGGCCTATTCGCTGCTTACAGCCTCAGCCTTTTTGCCGGAGCGCTTGAACACCGCAACAACCATCGAACTGAACAGGATCAACGCCGGAATCAACTGGAGCAGAATTATCGCGGCCAGCAGCCCGAGAAAGATCATGGTTAGCGGGCTAAGTCCGCCAGCACCATTTGCGCCAGTTGTGTCCGCCGATGCCAGGGTCGCGGTGAACAGAAGAGGGATAAGCGCAGAAGTTACCCTCCTCTTCAGGATCATCAGCCTGCCTGTATATGCTTTCATGACAGTAACCTCCTCTTACCCTGTTTCCTCTATTCCCCTCATGGGAACGCTTCGCTTTACACCCCTCATAAAGCATCAGACGTGCCAAAAGACGGATATGGATGAATAAACATTAAGCATTTGATATTAAACAGTTTTTATGTGTGGCGAAATGCCATTGCCTATCAATTTACTTGTAGAATGGTATGGGTAAAATATGCGATACATACCCAAAAAATAGCGGAAGCATTAGCTTAAACAAGGTAAGTCACTGTAAAATAAGGGTTTTTATTGAAAGGTGAGGGGTGCTCTTAATTAATATACAGTTGGAAGAACAAGGGGGAAACCAGGATTCAAGATTCAAGATTCAAGATTCAAGATAGTGAAAACCATTTAGAAAGGATTATTTAGTCTGCAAATTCAGTATGTTACAAAATACATATTCATGGCCTATAAAACAGATACTTTGGTAAAACCTCCTCACCAATTGAATAAAAAATAAGTACAGCGACTAATCTCTGGACCAAGTCCTGGACCTGGTTGCAGTTTTGGTCTTAGTCCTGGAAAGAATTTTTCCAGGCACCAGGTCCAGGTCCAAGACCTTTCCAGGAACCAGGACCAGGTACCAGGTACTTGAAATCCTCCTTTGGCCTTTTGATTGCAATGTTCTCCTTGTAAATCAAATCTTCAGGGGCCGGGTTAAAAAGGAGGATTTCATCATGGTTTCCACAGTTCTTTCGTGCACCATCAAGGGGCTGGAGGCTATCCCCGTCCATGTTGAGCTGGACTTAGCGGGAGGATTACCGGGCCTGACCATCGTCGGGATGGGGGACACAGCCATCAGAGAAAGCCGTGAACGGGTCCTGGCCGCATTGAGGAACTCCGGATACGAACTTCCTCCTTCGAGGGTCACGGTGAACCTGGCCCCTGCCGACCTGAAGAAGGAAGGAAGCCGGTTCGACCTGCCAATCGCACTGGGGATCCTGGCGGCCCTCAGGGCCTTCCCCTCTAACGCCCTCGACGGTTACATGGTCATGGGGGAGCTGTCTCTCACCGGTGATATTGTGGGGAGAGAAGCCGCTTTCCCGGCGGCTCTGCTGGCAAGAAAAACCGGGATCACCGGTATGATCCTGCCCAGGGAGATGGCCTCTGAAGCTTCCCTTGTAACAGGCTGCACTCCGCTGCCAGCCACTCATCTGTCCGAGATAACCGAATACCTCAGAGGCCGACGGGAACTGGAAGCTGTGATCCCTCCCTTTGTCCGGAATCCGGACACAGTCCTGGATCTCAGCGAAATTGCGGGCCAGGAGATGGCCAAAAGGGCTCTTACCATCGCTGCGACGGGCGGGCACAACCTTCTGCTGTCCGGGCCCCCCGGCTCAGGAAAGACCATGCTGGCAAAGAGAATGCCAGGCCTGCTCCCGGAATTGACCCCTGAAGAATCCATTGAGGTGACAGCTATTCACAGTATCGCCGGACACCTATCGACGGGGGACGGGGTAATAACCACGCCCTCCTTCCGCGCTCCCCACCACACGATTTCCAACGTTGGGCTGGCAGGAGGGGGCACCAACCCGAGACCCGGGGAGGTGACCCTTGCACATCGGGGTATTCTCTTCCTGGATGAAATGTCGGAGTTCAAACGTTCCACCCTGGAAACTCTGCGCCAGCCCCTGGAGGACGGGAAGATCGTCGTGGCCAGGGCGGCCCGATCCGTGACCTTCCCCGCCCGGTTTCTGCTGATAGGAACTACCAATCCATGCCCATGCGGATATCTTGGACACGAAACGAGACCCTGCTCCTGCCCCCCATCGGCCGTGTCCCGCTATCGCCGGCGCATATCGGGCCCCCTCATGGACAGGATCGATCTCGTGGTCCAGGTGAGGGCCCTCGGACTGGAGATGATAACCGGTACCGGCTCAGGAGAAACAACAGATAAAGTACGGAAAAGGGTCCTGGCTGGGAGGGGGATACAGGCGGCACGGTCCAGAACCGGAACTGTGCTCCTGAACACAAACCTGGGCCCGGATCACCTGAGGGAAGTGTGTCCCATCGGCGAGGACCACAGGGCCATCATGGAAAGAGCGGTGAAAAATCTGGGTCTTACAGCCCGCGGCTACCACAGGGTCCTGCGTGTGGCGCGGACAATTGCGGACCTTTCCGGGGAGGAGTTTCCAACCCCGGAACATCTGGCAGAGGCTCTACAATATCGTCCCGTCCTCGACGGTCCGATATTGAATGTCTAGCAGCGTGTCGGGAAACCTGCGCACGCTGCTAGCTGGTTTGTCGGAAGACGCGCTTTTCCTGTTTCGTAATT
>JARGFZ010000052.1:0-10040 GCA_029210965.1 bacterium
GAGGCTTTCATTTACTCCAGGTACTGTCAAACTTCTCGGGTCCCCCGGCAAAGCCGGGGGGTTTCCTTAGGTACTAACGGAGAGAGCCCTACCTCATGTTTCGCCTTGACCTTGTTCCCGTTCCGTTTTACCATTTTCATGAAGCGGCTCCTTTCGTGAGAGAAATGGTTTGGCTTGCACCTTCCATTCCTCCATTAAGAGGACCGCTTCGTCAAATTTCAACTACAAATAGCACACCGCCGCCACACATCATTTATCCGGATTAGTTGTAAGGAAATTCCCGGCGTATGTGGGTGTTGTCATTAGCCTTTTTGCAAAACAGACAAATAAGAGGTATTTTCGTGACACCAGAGAAATATGGAACGTTTCTTGCGTACATTTACAGGTTAGAACCAATCATACTTTGCACGGAGCGCTGAATGAAGAGAGGCGAAAAATTCATCGTCGGGGTGTCCCCAGAGCTTGATCCCCGGTCGGTGGAAACTGTCATTCACAAGCTGAATGTCCTTCTCAGGGCATCCATGATCTACAGCCTCAAGCTGGAGTTCAACTCAGCCCTGAAGGTTGTCATCGATCTCGCGCGGGAGCTCACATGCTTTAACAAGGCGATCTTTTACCTGTATGACGAGGAAGATAAGTCCTACTACCCGGGGCTCATTGATGGTTTCACCGACGCCCTTCCCCATCAGTTTCGCCGTGGCAATATCTTCGTTGAGTGGACCATAGAGAACAGGCTCCCCATCCGGATCGAAGAGCCAAGTACCCAGGAGATCAGGGAGACCATGGATGCGATCCCCTATCAGTCCATGGTCTCGATCCCGATCCTGGTGGGCAGCGATATCCACGGAGTTCTTCAGCTGTTCAGTACCACCCCGTACAATTTCAAGGATGAGGACGTTCGTTTTCTGTGGATCCTCATCCTCCAGTTGGAAGGGCTGTTCCAGAAGATAGCCAAGCCTGCCTCTCAACATGCTGAAAGCCGCGATCCCTTCACAGGCCTTCCCATGAAAGCTCACCTAGATTCGGAACTGGATCGCGAATTCCTTCGAAGCAGACGCAACACAAGGCCGTTCTGTCTTTTCCTCATTGAGATCGACAATTTCCATAAAATACAGGACCACCTGCAGTCACTCAGGGGCGGGATCCTTCTCCGAGAGATCTCCGAGCAGATCATCCCCATGGTCCGAAAAATAGACACCTTTACCCGGTACTCGGATTCAACCCTGGCGCTGATCCTGCCTGAAACAGATATCCATGACGCCACTCTCCTGGCCAATCGGCTTCGAAGCCGCATCGCTTCAGCTACTTTGACCGCCCTGGGCGCGTTCCCGGACCTTAAGCTTACGGTGAGCGTGGGCGTATCCGGCTTCCCCCAGGCAGTAACTATCAATGATATTGTTGGAGAAGCGCTGGAGAATCTTCAGGCAGCTCAACGTTCGGGGGGAAACCAGGCCATCAGCAGGCATTCAGGGGCCCACGAGGGCAGTGACCGGCCGGTATCTGTTGATCTCCAGGAACTCCTGGACACCGTCGGTACCGTTTTTAACATGGATAATCTCCTGTCCCACCTTGTGGAGTTCTTCTCACGACTCAGCGCCGCCGACCGAGTCTCCATCATGATGACCGATGAAACCGGCGACAAACTGGTATTCAAACATGGTGTAGGGTTCCAGGGGTTCGAGGAGGAGATCCGCAAGACGGTCCTGGAGGTAGAAGACAGCATCTGCGGACAGGCCATGAAAGGGAAACAACCGCTGATGGTGGATAACGTGGATCTCTTCATGCCTGCCCGTGTCCGGCATGGACTGCGTTACAGCTCGCCGGCCTTCCTGTCCATTCCGCTCATCCACGAGGGAGACGCCATCGGGGTTGTCAACTTTTCCAACCGCAAGGATCATGGCAGCTTTACCCAGAAAGACCTCCAGGCCATCCTGCCCCACGTCCAGACCATGGCAAAGCTTCTGGCTGAAGGAAAACGTTTCAGCAGCATCCAGAAGAGCTTCCTCCACGAAACGGCCGACATCCTTCTGGATATCTCAGAGAACAAAAGCCCTTATTTGATAGGCCACAGCGAGCGTGTCTCTGAAAACAGCTACAGGTTGGCCCAACTGCTGAATCTGCCGGAAGCAGAAGCCATGCGCATTGCCAATGCGGGACGGTTCCACGATCTTGGCCGCATCGCCGTCGACGAATCGATCCTCAGCAAGACCGGGCCGCTGGACAACGGTGAAACGAACATCATTCGCCAGCACCCTCTGTGGAGTACCCGTCTTCTGCAAAGCTTCCCTCACCTTGACATTGACCTTCCAGCGGTTCGCACCCACCATGAAAGGGTGGACGGCAAAGGTTATCCGGACGGCCTCATGGGGGAAGAGATCCCCATTGGAGGCCGGATCCTGGCTGTGATAGACGCCTACGACGCCATGACCCACCAGCGCCCATTCCGGCCTGCCATGTCCCGCGAGGAAGCCCTCCAGATCCTGGAGAAGGAGAGCAAGACCCAGTTTGATGGGCGGGTAGTAAAAGTGCTCAGGGAAGCCACCAACAGCAGGCAGAACTGACCTCTAAAACCTTCCCGGATACCATTCCTTGAGGGCCCTCCCGGGAGACTCTTCCTGGCTTTTTTGGGGGGCCACATGCCAGGCGGTTAAGTCTCTTCAAAGTCCATCGCCCGGACTTTTTGAGCAGCCCTGCAGACCATTTTCTCACAAAAATGCCAGAGTGATAGTGTCAAATTGTCGGGATTCCTTGCATTTTTCCAAAACCCTGACATTGACACCTAACTTATTGTTTTATTTCACCTTTTCAAACGATAGACTTCCAAATCTGAAGAAACCGCAAGGTAGCGTCGGATAGTCTTACACTTTTCGATTTCAGCCTTTATTCTTGATCGACCCCTTCACGGAAAAAAATGTCTGGCATCGAAAAAAATCCATCCCTTTCATTAGAGCCTCACCCCCGTAAATGGCAGGATCTTACTGTCATCAGGCCATTTAAACGCACAGCCGGAGCGTATTCCCAACACGAGCCAGCAGTCTATCTCTATAGGCCATGGTGGTAGGTAAAATTCACACTATATATAGGTGAACATTGATAACCCATTGTAAATTAAGGACTTTTAGCAATTTCTCTCCGGTGGGGTGATCGGCGCAGAGCAGATGGAAGTCCCTAAAACCGTAAGTCAGACCATATTTTACCGTGCTCAGGATAATTCTTTTTGAAGTATCTCGGGGACGCTACCCCACCCCTAATTCAGGCTGTTTTCAGATCTGTCCACGTTAATACCCTTTACGGTACCTCGGTGGCATAGTACGTGCAAAACTTCTCATGTCATTAAAGGCTGGAGAAACCAGCTGGGATGATTTAACCAGAAATTACATTGTAAAAATAGCGAAAAGGAAACAGTCATGAAAAAGAAATTTCTTACCGTAACCTCCATTATCAGCGCCATGGTGTTTCTGATGGCGCCAATGGCCGGAGCTGTCCCACAACTGCAGCTTGACATCGAAGGAGGAGTCTATGACTTCACCCTGGAATCTACCGTTACCAGTTCCAGCGCCTTCACGCTGTACGCCATCCTGACACCGGGGAATGAGGCAACCCTGTACGATCCCGATGGCGAACTGGTCACCTACCGCCTGTCCATTTCCGTGTTTGAAGACCCGGGAATGGCGGGAGCGGATCTTGGCGCCTTTGACATTACTGATGTCCCTGCGGGAGTGACTGACAACGTCGACGTCACCGGGGATATGACCTACGGCACCCCTCCGATCATTGGCATTGACTCCGGCGGGCTTCCCGGGCATGGAGTATACCCAACTTACTTTATCGAATTCGATTTCACTTTCGATCCGTCCCTGACCACCAGCACTTACAACGCCGCCAATGATCCAGATGATCCTACTGACGATTACGACATCTATCTGCCAGGCGGCATCGCCGGCGGCGGACTGGTGCCTGGCGGTGACGGCGCGTACTACTATTCCTTCTATTTGGAGAACACCGATCTGGCAGGTGCATTCCAGATTCACGCTGACCTGTACCTGCCCGATTACGCGGATGGAGGGATCATCACCAAGGCACCCTTCTCCCACGATGCAGAAAGGGTACCCGAGCCAGGCACCCTCGTTCTTCTCGGGATCGGAATGTTGGGAGTTGCCGCTTTCCGCAGAAAATTAAGTTAAGCGGTTAACAAAATATTATAATTAAAACAGGGCCTTTAAGGCCCTGTTTTTTATTGTCATCGCGCTTGTCCACTATAGCTTTAGCGAAGGTGGAAACCGTCACCCGTGTAACTTGTCCGCCGTAGTCTTATGCGAAGGTGGAAGCGATCCCATGCTTTGTCATTCCGGGCGCAGACCCGGAATCCAGCCGGGATTGCCGCGCCCACTGAAAAGACACAGGGCTCGCAATGACTACGCTTAAGTCATCGCGAACCCTAAAACAGTTCCCTTCTTTATTCTTCCTCTTTTTATCGAGGGGGACTTCGGAATAGATAGGATAGGATTTCACCCTCCCCTTATTCCCCTCCCCTCAAGGGAGGGGAATATTGCGGAAGCGGGTTCCTGATAGGAGGATTGAGGTGGGGGTGTTTGGAATTCACCCGTGTGACTTGTCCGCCGTAGCCTTGTGCGAAGGTGGAAGCGATCCCATTTAGTCGGGATTGCCGCGTCGTCCAGGATCACGCCAACGGCGTAACTCGACACTCCTCGCAATGACAGGCGTATAGTCATGGTAATATTGTTTACTCAACCTTATCCAAAGGCTATTCTCTTTTCACCATGCCTATCCTCCCCCGAAACCTTCTTCTCCTCCTTATCATCAGCATGATCCTGGGCATGCTGTTCATCGGCCTGTACCCTTTCAACTATTTCCCCAAGAATCGGGTTTCCATGAAGGAAAACGGACTTCATTTCTTCGGGCGAGGAGTCGCTTCCAGCACAGAGGTTGACGGCTGGCCTTTGGAAAGCCCCATCACCCTGGAACTCGGGCTCGAACCGGCAAGAACATACAAACGCGATATCCCTCACATCCTCTCCTTTTGCGACGACACAGGCCGCGAGGTTCTGTATCTGGGCCAGTGGAAAAACTTCCTCATCGTTCGGATCATGGAGGACAGCCGCTGGATCCAAAAAATCAAGAGAGAGATCGGTGCCCGGGATGCACTCAATCCGGGGAATCCGGCTCTTATCACCCTCGTGTTTAATAACGGTAGCACCACCATATACGTGAACGGTCGATCGGTCACTGTATCCAGCGGGCTGGACCTTACCGAGGCAGCGTCCAGCCGTCCCATCAGGTCTATTGTTCTTGGCAACTCCTCAATAGGAGACAGCCATTGGCAAGGTAAGGTAGTGAGCTTTTCAGCGTTCCAAACGGCCCTGAGTCCTGATGCTGTTTTGAACCGTTACGAACAGAGGGACTCCAAACAAACCTCCGATAACGGCAAAAAGTTCATTAAGTATGAGATGGAGGATACTGAAAGCAAAATTATCCGGAATAAAGCCGGAAATGGTTGGGATCTCCTCACCCCCGAAATTCTGACTCCCCTGAGAAAAGAGTTCCTGTCCATGCCCTCTGAGGAGTTTCTTCAGAAAGTGGGCTTTTACCAGGACGCCTTTATCAATGTGGCTGGCTTTATCCCTTTGGGGCTGGTTCTGGCTATTTTTTTTGCGGGAGATCCTCCTAAAAAAAATGTCTGGAAAGACCTGTTTCTTCCTGTTCTTTTCGGAGGGCTGCTCAGCCTGTTTATTGAAACCAACCAGGTTTTCCTGGTCAGCCGAAGTTCGTCCATTACCGATCTGGTGCTGAACATTCTGGGGTCTGGGATAGGGGTGGGGGTATATTTCAGATTAATTTCAAATTTCAAAAGCGAACCAGGAGTCGAAACCTAAGGGGACGTAGGGACACAGCGTGTTTTTGTTTGTCATCGCGCTTGTCCACCATAGCTTTAGCGAAGGTGGAAACCGTCACCCGTGTGACCTGTCGCGGCGAAGTTATGCCGCAGGTATAACGAAGACGGAAGCGATCCTGATGGCTGGGATTGCCGCGCCCACCGAAAGACACAGGGCTCGCAATGACAACAACGCCTTGCCTGCCACGTCTAGCTGAAAGCGAAGACGGGTCACTGCGAACCATCCCTATGTGAAGCAGTCTCATTAGTCGGGATTGCCGCGTTGCCTTTCGACCCGGAAGCCACAAAAAAAAGGAGCTGAACATTTAGTCCAGCTCCTTGAAAGGTAATCATGTACAAATGGTTTAACGTTAGCTGCTCAAGCCTCATCCTTATTGATACACAGTTTCTTCAAAAGATCGTACAGCGCCGGCCTGCTGACATCGAGATCCCGGGCCACCTGGGACAGGTTGCCACCTCGTCTATTCATGGTTTCAAGGATGAGTTCCCGTTCCACGCTCTCCCGCGTTTCCTTTAAGGTTCTGCCTGTCTTTTTTTGCTTTTCTACGCTACCCAGTTCAAGATCACCGGGCTGAACCTTTAAACTTTCCGCCATGATCACGGCTCTTTTGACCCGGTTTTCCATCTCACGGATATTGCCGGGCCAGGAGTAAGATTCCATAGCTCGGACAGCGGAGGTTGAAAATGCCAGTTTCTTTTTCCCTGGTGCCGCAGCCAGGTAGTTTCTCAGAAACGCGTTGGCGAGCAGCAGAATATCCCCCACTCTTTCCCTCAACGGGGGTATCGTAATGGTGACGACGCTCAGTCGATAATAAAGATCTTCCCTGAAGCTCTCCTCACGCAGAGACTGCTGCAGGTCTCTGTTGGTGGCCGCGACCACACGGGTGTCCACGTGGATGGACTGACGGCCCCCCACCCGTTCGATGTTCTGATCCTGGAGGAAACGCAGCAGTTTAACCTGAAGGGCCAGGGGGAGTTCACCTATCTCATCCAGAAAGAGGGTTCCGCCTCTCGCCATTTCGATGCGGCCCACCCTTTGCACATGAGCCCCCGTAAAAGACCCCTTCTCGTGACCGAACAGTTCACTCTCCAGCAGGTTCTCAGGTATGGCACCGCAGTTGATGGGAACAAAAGGCCCTTCCCTTCTCAAGCTGAGCCCGTGAATGGCCCGGGCCGCCAACTCCTTGCCGGTGCCGCTCTCACCCACCACCAGAACAGGGACCTCCGTCGTGGCCACCTTCCTGATCTTGTCGTACACCTCGCCCATCTGGGGGCTGTCCCCCAGCATGCCCTCGAACCCTTCCACACTCACTTTACGCCGCAGCTCCCAATACTCTTTTTCCAGCCTTGCTACCTTAAAGGCCCGTTTGAGGATGATTCGCAAATCCTCCAGGTGAACGGGTTTGGAGATAAAATCGTAGGCTCCGTGACCGATGGCCTCCAGGGCATGTTTTTTTTCATCACGCCCGGTGATGATAATGACCTTCACTGCAGGGTCTGACTCAAGCACATGTTCCAGGATGGTGAAGCCTTCCTGAACCCCCTCCTCGTCGGGTGGAAGCCCAAGGTCCAGGGTCAAAACAAGGGGCTGTGCTAACTGGAAAGCACCGAGAGCCTGGTCACGGTCCCCGGCTTCGTAGACCTCATATTCATCACCAAGACCCCACTTCATCTGTTTTCTCAGATCCTCATCATCATCGATGATGAGCAGACTGTTTTTATCTGTCATGGGACTTTTCTCCATGGCATAGGTTCACAGTTTTTCCTGTTTTTTGGCAGTGAGGATTCACCCTTTAACCTCCACCAGCCTCATCAGTCACTGGAAGAAACACCTTAAAGGTGGATCCTTTTCCTGGCCGGCTGCTCACCGAAATACGACCTCCGTGAGCCTCTACAATAATACGGCACTGATAAAGCCCTATACCAAGCCCGCTCCCCTTGGTGGTCTTGAACGGGCGGAAAAGTGAATGGGCAATGAACTGATCATCCATACCCGACCCATCATCGGTTGCTTCAATGATGGCCCAACCGTTCTCCTCGAAGGTCTTCACGCAAACCGTTCCCACCCCACTGATCGATTCTACCGCATTGAGTACAAGGTTGGTCACCACTTTAGAGATCTGATCTCCATCGAAAGAGGCAAGGGAACAGTCTCCGTACTCTTCCATGATGCTGATACCGGGGGGGAAGTCGAACTCGGAGACGCTTCTCTGAACGACCTTCGTGAGGTCTCCGGTTTCAGAACTTACCTCGGGTTCCTCCCGTAGCTGGGAAACGCGGTGTGTCATGAGGTTGATCTTGTCCACGCTCTGGGAGATGAGGTTAAGGGCATCCTTCCTGAAGTCAGGGTTGTCGTAGTTGTCAGGAAAGTTCTGCAGCATCATGGAAAGCTTGGATGCCAGGTTCTTCAGATCGTGAACAAAGAAGGCTGAAAACTTGCGCAGCGTCTCCATCTCCCTGGAGATCTGGAGCTGCTCTGAAAGCCTGACGTTCTGGATACTCCCCGCAAGGTGCCCCGCCAGGGTCCTGGAAAGATCCTCCTCCTCGATCGTGAGATCAAGATACCTCACCTTTTCGTCAAGGGCCAACAAACCCAGAGAAGTTTTACCCGTCCGCAGGGAAAGGAAATATCTCATTCGCAGTTTTCCCAGGGATTGTATCTGTTCCTCAGACAGGAATGAGATGTCCGCTGTGGATCTCCCCTGAACATCGATGATGGCACCCCGACCGACGACTCTTTCGGAAATCAGATCCAACGCCTTATGAACATGGGCAAGATCGGCACTCGATGTCTCCGAGTGGGCAGTGGAACCAAAAAGATACCACCTTCCATCGGATTCATCCGCAAGGAGAATGTTGACTGAAAGGATCTCCATGGTCTCGGAGATGAGCTTGGCGGCTTCACCACACAGAATCCGTGCGTCCATGATAGGCGAAATACGCTGGGTGAATACCTCCCAGATATGACGATAATCGTAAAGAGGGCGCTGAAAATTCCGGCTGATAAACTTTTTAAGTGTCTGACGAATTCGATCCGACAGGAAGAGCATGGAAAAACCCAGAAAAGCCAGGAAGATCAGGAACGCCAGGGCTTCAAGGGGAAGGTTGCTCCCCGTGGAAACAGCCACCTGGGCAATGATCCCGATAGCGAGTAAATAAAGCCCCACCAGGGTTAAAGTGATCGATCCCAGGATCACACGGGGCGAGATGTAAATTTCGGTAGGGAGCACCCTGGTCCTGACAAAAGATCCTATAAGGAAAATGGCCGCGACAATTAATGCTCCGGAGTTGAGTGTTTCCATGTTCAGATCCACACTGCGGAAAAGGATGGACAAGCTTGCGGTAAAGACGCGCGCACCAAGGTAGGAAACAATACCCAACACAAGAAATTTGATCTGCCATCGATATATCCCCCTGGAGGTGCGGAGAATCCTTTCAAGGAGCGCCATGGCCGGGACGAGACCAAGGACGAAAATGATCATAAAGATATAACCAGGACCTCCCAGGGGCAGGAGCAGCCCTCCAGAAGAATTACGAACAACAGGTTCCATGAAAAAGGGGCCAAAAAATGGCGTCAACAACGCCGGGTAAAGGAAAAAGGCTGTGAGGATACCCCCTCTGTACTTTCGCAGCTGTGCCCGTGGATCCCCGTGTCCGAACAAAAGGACAAAGGCGGTTAAACTTCCCGGGAGCATTGCAGCAACGCCCCACCTCCAATATTGCCAGAAGATAACTTTGTCGGGCATTGCTTCACGCACACTAAGCCCGCAGAACAAGGATTCCAGGGAAAATATCAATACCGTAAAGGTCAGGACGCGGTGCACAACTGACCGTGGATGACGCATAATAATGATATAGGCCAGGACACCGCAGATAACGGATGCACTAAAATGTATGTAGGTATCAAAGTTCATTTTTTTGTTTTTTTAACGTCAGTCAATAAGGGCTGGAATGATGACACAAACGCCTTGCCTGCCGCGTCGTAGCTGAAAGCGAAGACGGGTCATCGCGCTTGTCCGCCGTCGCCTTTGGCGAAGGAGGAAACCACTCCCCATGTGAAGCAGTCTCACTCACGGGATCGCTTCGCCCGGGTGTCAGCTCGCGATGACGAAACGGTTGTCACTGC
>JARGFZ010000052.1:10138-15597 GCA_029210965.1 bacterium
GGATCGCTTCGCCCGGGTGTCAGCTCGCGATGACGAAACGGTTGTCACTGCGAACCATCCCCATGTGAAGCAGTCTCAGGTATCTGGCCTCCTGTTTGCAATGCAAACACCATGAGCAGAACATATTACATCTACATCATGACCAACAAAGAGAATCGTGTCCTTTACACCGGTGTCACGGGTGATCTGGTAAACCGTGTCTATCAACACCGGGAAAGGCAAGTTCAGGGGTTCACTTCCCGGTACAATGTTACAAAATTAGTATACTTCGAAATGTTCAACGACCCAGTCAATGCAATTGCACGCGAGAAACAGATGAAAGCAGGGTCGCGGGAGAAAAAAGTCAAGCTAATCGAAAGATACAACCCGGAATGGAAAGACCTTTACCCCGAGATCGCTTCCACCGTCGCTCTTCGAGCTATGGCGGACAAGTCACTCGGGTAACGGTTTCCGCCGTCGCTGAAGCTATGGCGGACAAGAAAGCTATGGTGGACAAGCGCAATGACTTTGCGCCTGTCATTGCGAGGAGTGTCGAGGCGGGCGAGAAGGACGCGGCAATCTCAATCATCAGTCATTCCGGAATTCACGCCATCACTTGGGCTCGCCTGCCCTCCGCATCAGCCTTTGCGCCTCATCATCACGTCCCACCGCTTTTAGTACCTCCACCAAATGCAGCCTCACATCTTCGTTGTCAGGAACTCCCTCCAACGCCTGCCGCAGGACGGGAAGGGCCCCGGCGGAATCACCCGACTTGTGGAGGATCCAACCGTAGGTGTCAGCCAAAGAAGGGTTTTCCGGAGCCTGCTTTCTGGCTTTTGCCGCTATCTCCAGAGCCTCACTCAAGGCACCCGACTCGGCCAGGTTCCAGGCCAGGTTGTTCATGGCGGGGACAAAATCCGGCTTAAGTCTGAGCACTTCCCGGTAGGTTTCGACAGCCTCCTCTTTTTTGCCCAGGACATCCTGAACCATCCCCAGGAGCACCAGAAGGCCGGGTTGGGGGGTATCCGACCCATTTACGGACGTTGTGAGCCAACTTTCAGCCCCTTTCAGATCGGAATCCCTGGCGTAAAGAGCAATGATCCGCTGGTAGGGCGCCATGAGGTCAGGGTGAGACCGGGTAAGGGCAAGGTAGACATCCCTGGCTTCCCCGGCATTTTCTGTCCCCTCCAGCACCCTGCCCAGGAGCAGTTGATGGGGCACCCCCGTTTCGGCCTTTTCCCTTGCAACTTCGAGGGCTTCTTCCTCACGGCCGGTACGCCCGAGCAAACTCACCAGGTGGGTCAGCAGCAGGATGTCCTTGGGACGCTCGTCCAGAAGAGTGCGATAATCCTTTTCAGCGCTTTCATACTCCTTAAGCAGGTCCTTGCTGCGAGCCAGTCTAAACCTGGTTCCGGGGTGAGCTCCGTGCCGGTTCATATTTCTTTCATAAAGAGCCCTGGCTGCTAAAACATCTCCCCCTTTTAGAGCGTTGTCGCCCAGGATCCACATAGCCTCCCGACCCACTGCCTCGTCGGCGCTGGCGGCTTTCGCATATCGGGAGGACTCTGCCAGATTCCCCGCGTTAGCTTCTATTTTTGCCAAGAGAAGGTTGGCCTGAACATGACCTGGATCTTTTTCAAGCAAAGCCCGCAGGTTCTCCATGGCCGCGGAGGTATCACCACCTGCCAACTGAGCCTGTGCCAGCTGCAATCTCCAGACATTTGCTTCGGGCCGAAGTTTGGTAGCTTCGGCCAGATCGGCAGCAGCCTCCCCAGGTTTCCCCTGGGCCATGTGGATCTGTCCGCTCATGGCAAGAACCTGGGCGTCTTGAGGGGCGAATTGGAGCGCTTCATCCACCATTTCCCTGGCTTGGGGAAGATTCTTTTCAGACATGTGGTGTGCTGCCATGCTCAGCCTCGCCTCCCGAAAATTGGGGTCAATTTCAACACTCCTGGCCCACAGCGCCAGGGCATCCTCCTTCTCATCGGTTTCATAGAGAAGCAGCCCCAGCCGATGAAGAACGGGGGCGCTGGGATCCGAAGCTGAAACTTCCCTGTATAGTCTGATGGCGTCAGATTTCCTTCCAAGACCTTCGTACATGCGCGCCAGCATGACCTTGAGATCGTTTCTGTCAGGGTTGGCGGCTGCCAGGCTTTCAAGGTTCCCCGCAGCCTCTTTCATCTGCCCCTGGCTTTGGAGCATACCGATGCGGGCCAGGCTCACAGATATAGAACCCGGGTCAAGCTCCTCAGCTTTTCTCAGAGCCCCTTCGGCCGCAACCTGGTCCCGGTTCATGAGGTAAACCTGGGCCAGGTTGAGCCAGGTCTTTGCATCCTCGGGGTAAAGGTCGATGACTCGACGCGCAGTCTTTTCTGATTTATCAGCCTTGCCGAGCTGAGCCTGAGTCACCGACAACATTATGAGAAATTCCTGGTCTTCCGGGAATTTTATCGTCCATTCCTGAAGGATTGGCTCCACCGTCGGGTAGGCCCTTCCAGCAAGGAGCAGGCGAGAAAACTCCAGGGCGATCTCTCTGTCGTCAGGGGCCAGTTCGTTGGCGTTGGCAAAGGCCCCCGCCGCCCCCTGAAAATCCTTCATCCCCACGAGGGCTTTGCCCAGGAGAAAGTAGGCCTGGCTCGATCCAGGATCGAGCTTGAGGGCATTAAGCAGCTCGATTCGGGCCACGGTGTTCTCCCCGGCCTCGATCTTCACCTGAGCCGCTGCCAGGTGTTTCTGGACCTTGGCCTCGGTACTCTGACAGGCGGTGACGGTCAGGAAAATAGCCACAAACAGAAACAGTGCATTTTGCATCAAACGACCACTATGCATCGGAGATTCTCCTTGAAACAACGGGTCAAAAAATGTAACACCCCTCAACAAGCTTCCTCCTTCGCCAGAGGCTTCCGCCGTCGCTTTGTAAGCTCTGGCGGATAAAATGGCGAACAGGCAAGGCAGGCAGGGAACACAGGGTAAATCAAGTTTTTTTATCCAGACTATTCTTACCGAACTTGTCTTACTCTCCGTCATTCCGGAAATCCTTGTGCCAGCGGGATTATCCGGAATCCACAACGCTTTTCAGGAAAACGAGGTCAAAACTGGATTCCGGATCACCGGTCAACACAACTGAAACAAGATATTACCGGTGCCCGGAATGACGAACGTTGTCGGTTCCATTGTAAACAAACGATTGTCATTATGAAGCCAAAGTCCACACTGAAACAATCTCATATGACCCTGTCAGCCGTGGCTGTAAGACTGGCGCTACAGTCGGCCGCGCAGGCCGCGCTAAAATTGAGAGCGACGCGCCAAGCTCATTCCATCTTGTCGCCCATAGCTTTAGCGAAGGGTGAAGCCTCGGCGAAGGTTGGAGATAAGTTAGCTCTTGATCTTCTCTGCGTTCCCTGCGGCCTATTGCCCAATTATCAACTCATAAGACTTATGGAAATTTTACCTCCGACGGTCCGAACCAGGCGATCTCCATGCCCACCTCCATCGCGACTGTAGAAAGTTTCCTGTCGGCTGACACGAAGGTTCTGGCGCCCATCTCAGTACCCTTTCTCTTCCCGGTCCTGCCTGACGAGCTCTTCGCTGGGCGTCCTGGCCGGCTTCATCTCCTTCCATAGGTGACCGTGGTCCGGGAAGGGGATCTTTTTGTCCTCCATGCCAAGGACAAGAGCGCTATTGCCGATCCTCATAGGACCGTTTTTCTCTACCAGTTTTTCGAGTTCCTCCATTGATTTTGCGAGATCTCTTTTTTTCAAGGTTTTCATGGCGGCCCTCACTTTGGTTTTATCGTCATACCTTTTTGTTATACCGTACAACATCCTGCGTGCCTCAGCGTCAAGGCTTTTGAACTTCGGGATTGCTTCCACCGATGGGTTCTCACACAGAATCTTAGCGAGGGATCAAGGCATGCAGGTAAAGCCCTGTTCTTTGAAATGAGAATCAAAAGCAAACGCGAGCTTGATGCCCAGAGTACGCATCACCTCGAAGCTGACGCAGTCCACGAGACTGAGCTTACGCCTGGAAGCGGCCAGAAACGCGCTTACTGCGGCTCTGTGCGTTTCCGAGTCGATCCAATGAATATTTACGAGCCCGAGCATGTCCTCCTGAAACCCGCGCACCGCCTCAAATCCAAGGCGATGTTGAATGAGCGCTGAGCATTCAACCAGGACATAATTCGTGGTGACAAGGGTGTTAGCTTCTGAATCAACAAGGCTGGCCCATTGCTCCCTGGCTCTCTGATGATTCGCGTCGTCACTGTCAAGGACTGCATAGACGGCCGAGGTATCCAGGAAAACCTTCACTCCTGAATTGCTTCCGCCAGGTACCGGTCGTGCTTTTCGGAAATATCATGCCGCCCAGAGCTGAACCGCCCCGCTATGGATAAGGCTCGTTCCCGCTTCTCCCCAAAGTCCGGGGCAACCTCTTTCCTGATCAGATCGTTCACCGCCCCCCTGATCAGCTCAGCGATGGAAACATGCTGAGAGTGTGCCAGCCGTTTCAGAGTCCTTGCCTGCTCCTCGGTCAACTGTATCTGAGTGCGAACCATAAATAACCCCCATGATTACAATAGTGATTAAATGATAACACCAGGTCTTCTGCTCGTCAATTCAAAACCAGGAAGATTAAATCGCAGAGGGATATAGAAAGGTCTTTCGACAAGCTTCCGACTTCGCTCTGACGAGCTACGACCGACAGGCAGGGCAGCGAGTTTAAAATACAGAAAAAACATTGACTTAGCGGCTGAGCGACTTGGCGAAAAATACGCTTGTCATTGCGAGGCTATTGAGTGGGCCGAAGCAATCCAGGGGTGGAATCAGTTCCTGTAAAAACTAAAACTAGCTGCTTTCGACATTATTCCCCCTCTCCCCCGGGGGGAGAGGGTTGGGGTGAGGGGGAATTTTCACCCCCACCTCGGTCCTCCCCCCTCGATAGGGGGAGGAAGAATAAGGAAGTTGACTATTTAATGCCTTCTCCCAGCGGGGAGAAGTAAGGTGAGGAGAATACGCCTTACCCTGTGAAACCCTGTGGTGCAGCCTGCGAATGGCTGTACTGTGGTGAGACAGCTTTTGATTTCCTCTGTGGTCCTCAGCGGTATGAGCAGCCTACCAGAGAGCTGCACTCTGCGAAACTTTGCGTTACAGCTTTTAATCTATGAGATTGCCACGGCCCTTGGGGCCTTCCGCCGTCGCTGAAGCTATGGCGAGACAAGCGCAATGACAGCGTGAGGTTACCCTGCTTGCCAAGTCGCTTGGGTAGGTTCTTTTTCCTCCCGCCTTCGGTCTTCTCTACGAAATCCAGCCTGCATATCGTTTTCTTCTGTCACCCTGCGGTAGCCTCAAATGTCAACCTGAATCAGTCAGCTTTGGACTAACAGCCAACCTGAATTTCTCGACTAACGATAGTGGACCCCTTAGATGGGACAGTTTGTTAAAGTGTAACAGACTCGTTCCGAAAGGGGATATGGATGAAGAAGC
>JARGFZ010000053.1 GCA_029210965.1 bacterium
CAGGCCCGTCTTCGTCTTTTAGACTACGCCGTGGCAGGCTGGATTCCGGAAGACTTACGTGTCTAAGTATCTACGTGCCTGAACCGCTCCTTCCCCCCTGTTTCGCTTTTTCTCAGACTTTCTCTGTGTCCTCTGCCTGCCCTGAGCTTGTCGAAGGGTGACCTCCGTGGTGAAATCAGCCGCCTTTACAGGAACCGTTGCTTCACTGGATTCCGGACAATCCCGCAATTGGCGATGATTTTCGGAATGACGATAGGTGCAGCTTGATGTTCAGTTTTATTCCTTTTCGCTCAGTCGCTCAGTCTATATTTTCGCCTTTCCTCCGTGTCCCCGAGTCAGGCGGTTTTGCGTTAATTAAAGGCCTCAGCCAGCTCTTTTCGGTAATCTTCGAGTTTCGTACTCAGGGAATCATCACTCAGGGCCAGGATGGAGATGGCCAGGAGCGCTGCGTTCTGCGCTCCTCCGTTTCCCAGGGCCACGGTGGCAACCGGGATCCCCCCCGGCATCTGGACTGTGGAGAGCAGGGAGTCAAGGCCGTTGAGGGGCGAGGAGGGGATGGGCACCCCGATCACAGGTTTTACGGTGAGGGAAGCCACGACCCCGGCGAGATGGGCAGCCCAGCCAGCCCCGGCGATAAAGATACTGCACCCGTCTTTTTCCGCCTCCTCCACCAGTTTGCGCACCCTTTCGGGGGTCCGGTGAGCTGAAGCCACCGCCATTCGAAAGGGGACACCGAACTTCCGAAGGGTATTTGCGGCATCCACCATGGTGCTTTCATCAGAGGGACTGCCCATGAGAATAAGAACATCAACTTTTTCCATAAAGTCTCCCGTTCCAATTGGTTTTGATAATTAAGGCTATTATCGTTTTTAAGTAAACCGTTTAATTCTTAAATTCCAGCTTCTCTCAGTGTTCTCAATAAACCCAGTGGTAAAAAAGCCGTATTTCGTGATCCGTAAAACCTGGATACTTAGACACCTAAATACCTGGATACCGCTCTTACCCCAGACTGAGGTTTTACTCTGTGTAACCCTGTGGTGCAGCCTGGAATTGGCTGCGCTGTGAACCCTGCGGTAAGGCTTTTGTCGCTATAATAGCAACTGTTCTTTCCCCAGATTAAAGCCTTCCTCTGCGTCCGAAGCCTGTCACGCCAGTGGCGTGACGACCTCTGCGTTTAAAAACACTACTATTTCAGGAATTTTATTGCCTTGGCTCCGATGTCCGTCCTGTACTGTGCCCCGTCCCACTTGATAAGAGCGCAGGCTTCGTAGGCCCGTTCGATGGCCTGGGGGATGTCCTTGCCCCTGGCCGTCACGCCAAGCACCCTGCCGCCGGATGTGACGATCTTCCCGTCCTTTAGGGCTGTGCCTGCGTGGAACACCTTTACATCTGGAAGAGCGTCAGCCTCATCGATACCGGTAATTACTTTGCCCTTTTCGTAATCCCCGGGATAGCCGCCGGAAGCCATCACAACGCAAATGGTGGCGTCGTCCTGCCAGTCCAGGGTTATCTCATCGAGGCGTTCGTCTATCACCGCCTCCATTATTTCCACAAGGTCCCCGTCCAGCCTCATGAAGAGGGGCTGGGCTTCGGGGTCTCCGAAACGTGCGTTAAACTCCAGAACCCGGGCTTTTCCATCTTTAATCATCAGCCCTGCGTAGAGCACACCTTTGTAGGGCCGACCTTCTGCGGCCATGGCCTGTACCGTGGGGATCATGATCTCGTTCATGGCCTGGTCAAAAAGCTCTGGTGTCACCACGGGAGCGGGTGAGTAGGCTCCCATGCCGCCCGTGTTGGGTCCCTTGTCCCCGTCAAAAATAGGCTTGTGGTCCTGGGATGTAGCCATGGGCAGGACAGTCTTTCCATCCGAAAAGGCCAGGAATGAGGCTTCTTCGCCTACAAGAAACTCTTCGATGACGATCGTGTCTCCCGCGTCGCCGAAGGCTCGTTCATCCATGCAAAGCCTTACAGCTTCCTCGGCCTCCTCGATCGTCTGACAGACGATGGCCCCTTTGCCGGCCGCCAGGCCGTCAGCCTTGACTACGATGGGGGCACCGATCTTCTTCAGGTATGCCCTTGCTGCGTCCGCATCGTCAAAGACCTGGTAAGTTCCGGTGGGGATGTTGTACTTGGCAAGCAGGTTTTTCGTGAACACTTTACTGCCCTCGATCTCAGCGGCCGCCTTACTGGCGCCGAAGATACGCAGGCCCGCAGCCTCGAAGGCGTCCACGATGCCGAGAGTCAGGGGCAATTCAGGGCCGGCGCAGGTCAGGCCGATGCCCTCACTGACAGCAAAATCCACGAGGCCTTTAATGTCGGTAACATCGATGGATACCACCTCCGCCTCCCTGGCGATCCCGGCATTGCCCGGGGCGCAGTACACCTTGGTGACTCTCGGGGACTGGTTCAGCTTCCACACCAGAGTGTGCTCTCGCCCTCCACCGCCAACTACTAAAACCTTCATTCTCACCTCCCAGAATGTCTATTACACGCAGTGTGGGGGTATGGGGGTGTCGGGGTAACGGGGTAAGAACCGGTTCTCTTCACTCTCATACTCCCATACTCCCTTACCTGTCTCTTTAATGTCTAAAGTGCCTTATCCCCGTAAACACCATGGCAAGGCCGTGCTCGTCTGCCGCGGCAATGACCTCTTCGTCTCGCACGCTGCCGCCAGGCTGGATAATAGCGGTGACTCCCGCTTCAGCGGCCGCGTCTATCCCGTCTCGGAATGGGAAGAAGGCGTCGGAGGCAAGGACCGTTCCCTCGATGGGGAGATTAGCCTTGATGATCCCGATTTTCGCTGAATCCACGCGGCTCATCTGCCCCGCTCCCACCGCCACGAGCTGGTCTTCCTTAACGTAGATAATTGCGTTGGATTTAACATGTTTGGCGATGGTCCACGCGAAACGCATGGCGGTCATTTCCTCCTTGGTGGGGAGGCGTTTGGTTGCCACCGATATTTTCCCCTCTTCCAGGGTGAGAAGGTCCCGGTCCTGTACCAGGAAGCCTCCTCCCGTACTCCTGATAAAAGGGATGGCCGGATCGAATTCCGGTCGGTCTATCCCTGGAAGTTCGAGGATCCTGAGGTTCTTCTTTGTTTTCAGGATCTCGAGGGCTTCTTCGCTGTAGGATGGGGCGATGATAACCTCGGTAAAAACCTTGGCGACCTCCTGGGCTGCTTCCTTGTCCACTTCGCGGTTAAAACCCACAATGCCGCCGAAAGCGGATAGGGGATCTGTTTTCATGGCCTGCCTGTGTGCCTGGGCCAGGGTCCCGGCCAAAGCCGCGCCGCAGGGGTTTGTGTGCTTGACGATCACGCAGGCCGGCTGATCGAACTCCATTGTCAGCTGGAGCGTGGCGTCAGTGTCCAGGATGTTGTTGTAGGAAAGCTCCTTCCCCCACAGCTGGCGCGCCTGGGTCAGGAGCGGTTCTCTTGAAGTTGTTCCGGCGTAAAAAGCTGCTTTCTGATGGGGGTTCTCTCCGTACCTCAAGTCCTGCAGCTTGCGGCCGGAAACGATGAGGGTTTCAGGAAACACATCACCGGTTCTCCCTCCCTCCTCATCCAGGGATGAAAAATATGCGGCCACTGCTGAATCGTATATACATGTGTGGGAAAAGGCTTCCCGGGCAAGAGCAAGCCGGGTGGCAAAAGAAATGCCGACCTCATCAGTCATCTCGTCCAGGATTGACCCGTACCTTTCCGGGTTAACGATAACGGCCACAGAAGGGAAGTTCTTGGCTGCGGCTCGCACCATTGCCGGGCCGCCGATGTCGATCATTTCGAGAGCCTCGTCGAGGGTGGCGTCACCTTTTTCAACCGTTTTCTGGAAGGGGTAAAGGTTGACCACCACCAGGTCGAAGGGGGTGATGTCATGGTTCTGAAGCTGCTTAAGGTGGTCGGGGATCTCTTTTCGGGCCAATATGCCCCCGTGGATCATCGGGTTAAGGGTTTTTACCCTACCGTCCAGGATCTCGGGGAAGCCCGTTATGTCGCTTACAGGAATAACAGGTATACCGGCCTCCTCAAGGGTTCGCGCGGTGCCGCCCGAAGAAACGATCTCAATGCCGAGATCGACGAGAGCCCGGCAGAACGGTTCGAGACCCGTCTTGTCCCAGACGCTGACAAGGGCTCTCGCGACGGGAAGTGGTTCTCTTTTCATGGAGCTCCTTTCTTTCTCCAGCGTATTGAAAAAATGTCACACGCTGCGGAAATTGTTTCAGAAACCCCGGAAGCGCAAAAAATATATGTTTTACGGTGATTCCGGAGCAAAAAGTTTTTTATTGTGTTGGTTTACCCTGATCGCCTCTTTTCGGGACAATCGGAGTGTCAATTGATGTCCCCGGAGGGGCAACATCCAAAACCATGTGCTGGTTTTGGATAAGCAAGAGTAGTTTTACACGATGGTGTGGGGAGGGTCAATATAATGGACGCGGAGGTAAATCATCCGACGCGGGGACACGGAGTGACGAACATGCCGTCATTCCGGAAATCATCGCCAATTGCGGGATTGTCCGGAATCCAGGGGACCGGTCGACGCGGCAATTCCGGTTCCTGTGAAAGCGGCTGATTTCACCACAGAGTCACCCTTCGACAAGCTCAGGGCAGGCAGAGGGCACAGAGAAAGGCTGAATCCTGGGTTAAGGCGCCGGTTGCTATTAAAGCGATGTTTTTCACCACGGAGGCACGGAGGACACGGAGAAAGGCTGAAATCCAGGAAGGAACGGTTCCTGTAAAGGCGGTGTTTTCACCACGGAGGTCACCCTTCGACAAGCTCAGGGCAGGCGACAGGCTCCCTTCGACAATCTCCCCTCGACAGGCTCGGGACAGGCAGGGCAGGCGGGACAGGCGGGGACACGGAGTCGAACATGATCCGCCTGCCGCGTGATGATCCGGAATCCAGCCTGTCACGGCGTAGTTCGAATAACGAAGACGGGTCGCTTTTGCCTGCCTGCCCCGAGCCCAGTCGAGGGGTCATCGCGAGCCGCCCCAAAGCGACTTGTCCGCCATAGCTTTAGCAACGGCGGATCTTCCCGCCTCGGTAAACCTTCCCCCTCACCCCGGCCCCCCTTCATGGGCGAGGGAGAGTATGGAAATGGACTATTGGCAAGGGGAGGAAGAATTAGGAAGTTGACTATTGGCAGGCTTCGCCCGGAATGATGCCAGCCTATGGCCGGGGTTCCAGGTTCCAAGTTCCAGGTTTTACTCCCATACCCCCATACTCCCTTACACCCATACCTTTTTTTCCCTGTGTCTACGTTTCCACGATCTCAATCCCCGGTTGAGATCTGAACATCCCTATCCTGTGCACCGGTACACCTTCTGCGCCAAGGGCCAGTTCAAAACTGTCCTCCTTGTCCGGGGATACGGCGATGAGCAATCCCCCGGAGGTTTGGGGGTCGAAAAGAGGCCACAGCCTTTCCTTGGACTGAGAGGGGAATGTGACTTTACCCTCCAGGTGATCCCGGTTTCGATACGCTCCGGCAGGGACCATCCCCGAATCAACCATCTCTTCTATTCCTGTCATCTTCGGGATGGAGTCCATGTCGAGAACGGCTCCCAGGTCCGATCCGGCGCACATCTCCCACAAGTGCCCGAGAAGGCCGAACCCCGTGACGTCGGTGGCGGCTGAAACTCCCGTTTCGACCATGGCGGCCGCTGCAGGGCCGTTGGACATTTTCATCCAGCCCACGAACTCTTCACTCAACGACTGGGGGATCAGTTCCCCTTTCAGGGCAGTGGAGGCGATACCGGTTCCCAGGGGCTTCGTCAGGTAGATGAGGTCGCCGTCCATTGCGGTGTTGTTTGTGATCGCTGCATCAGGGTGAACGGTACCGGTGACGGCAAGGCCGAATTTGATCTCGGGGTCTTCCACCGTGTGGCCGCCCACGACCGTACATCGGTTTTCTGTCAGCGCTGCGAGGGCACCCTTAAGTATGAGTGATGCTGTTCCCAGGGGAAGTTCACACTGCTGGAAGCCCAGGAAGGTCAGGGCGGTGAGGGGAGTTCCGCCCATGGCGTAGATATCCGAAAGGGCATTAATGGCCGCGATGTAGCCGAAATCGGCCGGATCGTCCACAATGGGGGTGATGACGTCGATAGACTGGACGAGAGCTGTGTCCCCGTTCAGTCGGTAAACGCCGGCGTCGTCGGATGTCTCTGTTCCCACCAGAAGACGGTCGTCCGCCATCATGGCCGAACGCAGCGGTGCAAGAAGAACTGACAGGTCGCCCGGACCCAGTTTGGCAGCTCAACCAGCGGCTTTGACCATCCCGGTGAGTCTGTATATGTCTTTGCGGTTTTTCATAGATTTAGAATACCGAATCCAGATTCCAGATTCCAGATATTTAAAAGCTCTTACGCTGAGGGCCACTGTTAAGATCCTGAACCCGCTTAATATAAATCTTCTCTGTGTCCTCAGTGAGCTCAGTGGTAAAAAGCATCGCCTTTATAGTAACCGGGATTGCTTCCGCCGTCGCTCGTTTGGAACACCCAGATTAGGGGAGAGAACGAGCTATGGCGGACAAGTCGCTTTGATTCGGCTCGCAATGACAGGTTTTTACCCAGGGTTCAGCCTTTCTCCGTGTCCTCCGTGCCTCCGTGGTGAAAACACCGCCTTTACAGGAACCGTTGCTTCACTGAATTCCGGACAATCCCGCAGTTGGCGATGATTTCCGGAATGACGGAGCGGGGATGGGTGTGGTTCGCCTTCCACCGTGTCGCCGTGTCCCCGTGTCCCCGTGTCAGGCGGTTTCTCTTCGTTTCCCACCGTGTCCCCGCGTCCCCGCGTCCCCGCGTCTCCGTGTCCTGTGCACTTGATTAAGCCGTGTCCAGCGGTTTTTCAGTCCTCAAACCCTATGGCCTGATGACACTCGCCGCTTCAAGCAGGGCTCCCTGGATGTCAAACATGTTTGAAACTGTGCCCACGGAAACCTTGTCCGAGAGGGAAAAAAATTCCAGACAAGTGCCGCAAACGAAGATCTCGCAGCCGCGGTCGATCATTTTCCCCAGAGCTTTCAAAACGGCGGACCCCTGGACCGCGAACTTTACACCGGCGTTCATAAAAAGGATCCGGTCGGGGATCCGGTCCTGGTCCAGGAGAGTGTTGATAAACCCCTCCATGAGGATACGGCCGAGTTTTTCATCCCCCTGCCCGAGGGTTTCGCCAGTGATGAAGATAACAGGCGGTTTTCTCACCGCGTCCTGTATTTGATTGCCTGCCCTGAGCCTGTCGAGGGGTGTCCCCGGGTCAGTCGGCACCGGTACCGTGATGACCAGACGAATGGCCCCTCCATCGCCTTCTTCGATACGAACGCCGGCACCCCTGCTTTCGGCGAAGCGGCGCACATTATCACGGCTGCTCTCCGAGCTCACATCAACGGAAAAGGATACACCAGGGGGTGTCTCCTCAAGGGTCTTTTTAACCTGTATGACGGGTCCCGGGCAGGCGAGGTTTCTGCAGTCAATGCTTTTTATGGTGGCCTCCATATTAAGAATGTAACTAAGTGTCTAAGTATTACCCCTTATTTTGGTAATGAGGGGTATGTTTTCCACTTCTCAGCTTGCCTCGGCGTAGTTATGCCCCAAGCATAACGAAGACGGGTCACTCCGGGCCCATTTTGTCCTAGAAGGCCTTAATCAGGGAACCCGGAGTCCAGTCGCTCCACCCGTCACTCCGGGCAAAAACCCGGAGTCCAGTCGCTCCACCCGTCACTCCGGGCAAGGACCCGGAGTCCAATTGAATTAAGCAATTGCATCCATAGCTTTAATGAATGCATAGCACGCGTTCCGGGTAATATCAATCTATCTTGTAACGATAATCAAAAAGCTCTTGAATAACTCCCATATATTGTGCTATCTTCCGTCTGAAATACAATATATAGGAGTCTCACCCTTCTTTTTTCCTTTTTAAAACAGGTAGTTTCCGGAGGATTATATGACCGTGACCAAGTCGGGGAGTGCCGACAGTGAGTCTATGAAAAAACAGGAAACCCTCGATTTTGGGTCAACCCTGACCCAGGTGGAGCTTTCTGAAAACGCCCGTGTTGTTCTGGCCAAAAGATATCTCAAAAGGGACGATGAGGGGAACCCCCTTGAGGGGCCTGAGGACCTTTTTCGCCGGGTTGCTGGCAACATCGCCCAGGCTGAAGAAAAGTTCGGCGCTGATCCCCAGCAGGTCGAGGAGACAGCGGAACTCTATTTCAACCTAATGGCTTCCCTTTCCTTCATGCCGAACTCTCCAACGCTTATGAACGCCGGTCGGGAACTGCAGCAGCTTTCCGCCTGTTTCGTTCTTCCTGTGGAAGATTCCATGGAGAGCATTTTTGATGCGGTAAAGCATACCGCCATGATCCACAAGAGCGGCGGCGGGACCGGTTTTTCCTTCAGCAGGCTGCGGCCCGGCCAGGATGTGGTCAAGTCCACATCCGGCGTTTCCTCCGGCCCCATATCCTTCATGAAGGTCTTCAACCAGGCCACTGAGGTCATAAAGCAGGGCGGCACCCGCCGCGGTGCCAACATGGGTATTCTCCGCATCGATCATCCGGACATTCTGCTTTTCATCAGGTGCAAGGAAGAGAACGATCAGCTAAACAATTTCAACATTTCGGTGGGGCTTACAGAGGAGTTCATGAGAGCTGTGGGCGAGGATGAGGAGTATTCTCTCATGAACCCGAGAACGGGTGAAGAGGTAAGCAAACTGAAGGCCCGTGAGGTTTTTCAATTGGTGGTGGAAAAGGCATATCAGAACGGCGAACCTGGTATCATTTTCCTGGATCGGGTAAACCGGGATAACCCCACCCCTCAACTTGGGGAGATTGAGAGCACCAATCCCTGCGGCGAGCAGCCGCTGCTTCCTTACGAGTCCTGCAACCTTGGTTCCATAAACTTGTCCCGTGTGCTGCGGTATGAAGGCAAAAGGGTATCCATCGATTACGACAAGCTCGGACATGTCACCACCCATTCGGTAAGGTTCCTCGATAACGTCATCGAGATGAACCGCTATCCCCTCGACAAGATCGAGGACATGACCAAAAAGAACCGTAAAATCGGGCTTGGCATTATGGGGTGGGCCGACATGCTGTTCAGGCTCGGGATTCCTTACAACTCGGAGGAGGCGGTGGCCCTGGCTGACAAGGTCATGGGGTTCGTCCACCAGAAGGGGATGGAGGCATCCCAGAACCTTGCCGAGGAACGCGGTGCATTTCCTGCCCACGATGGCAGTATCTTCGATGTGCCTGGACGCCCTCCCATGAGAAACGCCACCGTGACAACCATTGCGCCCACCGGGACCATTAGCATCCTGGCAAACACCACTAGCGGTATCGAGCCTCTTTTTGCTGTGGCTTTCCAGAGGAACGTTATGGACAACCAGCGCCTCGTTGAGGTGCACCCCTATTTCAAAGAGGTGGCCAGGCGGGAGGGTTTCTACAGCGAGGACCTTATGGAAAAGATCGTCCAGGAAGGGTCCATCCAGCACATATCGGGAATACCGGATTGGGTGAAGAGAGTCTTTGTGACCTCCCATGACATCAGCCCTGAATGGCACATCCGTATGCAGGCGGCCTTTCAGAAGTATACCGACAATGCGGTTTCCAAAACAGTTAACTTCCCCAACGAGGCCACCAGGAAAGACATCGAGGAGGTTTATCTCCTGGCCTACGAACTTGGTTGTAAAGGGATAACCGTTTACAGAGACGGCAGCAGGGACGAGCAGGTTCTTTCCTATGGCACCAAGGACCGGAGTTCTACTCAGCCCCTGGATCCGACGGGGAGGACCATGCCGGCCCCGAGGCCCAGGCCTGGCACAACCCAGGGGATGACCATCAAGATGAAGACCGGGTGCGGTAACCTCTACGTGACCATCAATGAGGACGAAAAGGGGTTGTGTGAGGTGTTTACACAGATGGGCAAGGCCGGAGGTTGCGCGGCGTCCCAATCCGAGTCGGTGAGCCGTATGGTCTCCCTGGCCCTTCGATCAGGTATCGAGGTGGATTCCATTTTAAAGCAGCTTTCAGGAATCAGGTGCCCCTCGCCGCTGTGGCAGAACGGTGAGATGATCCTCTCCTGCTCAGACGCCATCGCCAAAGCCCTGAGACAGTACGTGGATATCCGGAGTGAGAGAGGGGATGAACCTCTCAAGGTCGTCGAGTTCCCGGCCAGGACCAGGAGAAACTCCGGCACGGACGATCTCAAGTCATCTGCAGGGAAATTGTGCCCGGACTGCAGCGGTACCCTGGAGTTTGCCGAAGGCTGTGCCACCTGCCATTCCTGCGGCTATTCGAAGTGCAGTTAGAAAATCTATCAGGGGGCGGGCAGATTTTCTAAATTGGAAGAAGCCACTATTGCAACTGTTCAATCTAAAAAGTTTTTTCTCAGACTTGCGAATTTTCCAGATATTAACCCATAAAATTGTATGGCAGTCTCCTCACAATTTTATGGGTTGACTTTTGCATGTCGGGAGGTTATGCAGGCTTGTTTATTAAGCAGTTTTTTATAAATCCGTTCAAATCAAAAGGAGGTGAACGCCTTGGCTCACGTTATCACTGATGAATGCACTGCCTGTGGAAGTTGTGTCGATTCGTGCCCTGTTGACGCGATCAGCGAGGGAGAGATCTACATTATCGATGCTGAACTGTGCACCGACTGCGGCGCCTGTGTTGAAACATGTCCTGTAGAGGCCATTATTGGCGAATAATTAAATTTGTTGAGAAGTTTAAAATAAAAAAGGGCGGCCTGCAGGCCGCCCTTCTTTTTTCCTCTATAGCCAACGAACTGCCGGCAGCGGGGTCATCACCCGCCTCCAAAACTGGTAGCACAGGAAAGGAGTTCTGCTCCGGTCAGCTTCCGGACCTTGTCCAGGGCCGAATCACAGGATGGGCAGGGAATGAGCAGCCCTTCCTCACGTTCAGCTATCATCTGTGTGTACTGCAGTTCGCAGGTCGGGCACTTCAGTTCGTATATTGAATAGGCGTTCATTAGACGGTTTCCTGTAATTTCGAGTTTGACAAAGGGTTAAAACAGCTTTTTCTCAAGTGTTCTGCTCCACGATCTTCTTGATCTCAGCGGCGTTGGCTCCGATGACCTGCTCAGCAACCTGGCCGTCTTTAAACAGTATTACTGTGGGGATGCTTCTGATGCCGTACTGGTTGGGGATCTTGGAGTTTTCGTCAACGTTGACCTTGCCAACCTTGATCTTGGCGCCGTAGGTCTCGGCGATCTCTTGCATCACAGGGGCGATCATTCGGCACGGAGCGCACCACACAGCCCAGAAATCCACCAGAACAGGTCTGGATTCTTTAAGAACTTCCTCTTCAAAATTGTCGTCGCTCAGTTCCATTACCTTCTTGCTGTCTGCCATGATCCTCCTCCTTAATTAAAGTATTTACAAACATACTGTCCTGGCAGCCTGCCGTGGAATTGCGACTGGATGCTTGAGGTTTGTCTGACACCCTGACAACGCCATGGAATTTGTTGTATCATCACACAAACCCTATTCGGCAGATTACCGGGTCTCCCGTATCATTGCCGTGGAATTTTAACTCGCAAAGGGTTGACTGTCAATGGTAAAACGGAATATTAGAAAATAATAATGCAATGGAGGTCAATTTGGCTCAAACAGAAGGATTTTTGAGCAGGGAAAAACTCCGGGATATCCGTTCTCTCGATTCCGTGAAGATCAGAAGGCGGAAAGGGCTCTGCATGGTGGAGGGGGAACGTTCTCTTCGGGAAGCTCATCGTACAGGGAACCTTCTCTATCTCGTCGTGTCAGAGGACCGAACCGTAGATGGCAGGTTGCCCCTCCCAGAAGAGTTTTCATCGGCGGTTGTACCGTGCTATACACTCGCATCCGCTCATTTCAGGGAACTAACCGAGGTGAAAGCCGGTACCGGTATACTGGGGGTGGCCCGAATTCCACCCCAGGGAGATCTTGACGAGCTTGAGGGTTTTACTGGCAGATCCACCCTGTTTTTTCTCGATGGTCTCCAGGAGCCCGGGAACGTTGGTGCTCTCATCCGGACGGCCTGGGCCCTCGGGTTTTCCGGAGTACTCATGGGGGATGGGACCGCCGACCCTTTCAGCGCCAAGGGGGTCAGAGCCTCCGCTGGCGGTGTGTTCCACCTTCCTCTCTTTGGAGGTGTCGGGGGAGGGATCGGGGCTCGGGAGATGGAAGGACTGACGCGGGTGGGATATTCGCTTTTTGCCGCCGACAGGGAGGGTCAGGATTACCGGTCGATAGCATATGCTGAACGTTCTATCCTTGCTCTCGGTAACGAGGGCAGCGGTTTTTCAGAGTGGGTCCTTCACACCGGTCAGGTTGTAGGGATCCCTCTTGCCCAGGGAGTTGACTCCCTCAATGTGGTTGTGGCAGGGGGGATCATCGCCGCCCAGATGGCGGCGATGGCGGGACGCGGAGAAGGGGAGACGCGGTGACGCGGGGGGAAAGAACTGGAGGGGGCGAGGGGGAGAGTGGGCGAGAGGGAGAAAATCAACGTCATTCCTGAAATCACGCAAACCGCGTGATTGTCCGGAATTCAATGGCATTGCTGTAACAAATGCGACTGGACTCCGGGTCCTTCTCTTTCACCCCCACCTCAATCCTCCCCCCTCAATAGGGAGAGGAAGAACAAGGAAGGGGACTATTGGTAGGCCCGGAGTGACCTGGAACCTGATATGTAGATTTACCCTGTGAAACCCTGTTGGAAAAACATCACTTTGATGGCAACTGCTGTTTACCCAGATTCTGAATTTCTCAGTGTCTTCAATAACTTGTGGTAAAAACTGTCGCCTTGATAGCAACCGTGTTTCCCCAAGATTCAAGGTTTTACTCCGCGAAACCCTGCGGTGCGGACGTAATTGGCCGCCCTGTGTAACTCTGCGTTAAAGCTTTAATTGCTTTCATAGTAACTGTTGTTCCCAGCTTTAGCTCTTGCACTTTCTCCGTGTCACCGCGTCTTCGCGTCGCCATGTCAGGTGAGATCGTGGAATCGCTATTCCAGTGATTCCACGATCTTTGCCAACGCTTCCGCCGATCTTTCCACAATTATACGTCCCTTTTGGGCGTCGGCCGCTCGCGGGTTTCCCCACACTCCTCCGGGCCAGTAGTTTTCAGGATCTGGAATAACCTGCCCGGCAGGCAGTTGTGGATACTCTTCCTCAGGCGGTTCCCCCACCGAGTCGGGGTGCAGGTACATCATCCTGGATGTCTCGATCTCTCCGGCGTGACCGTCACGGGGTGTTGCGAGCAGGTCCCCCGACACATCCTTCACCAGGTCCAGGTCACAGATCACGGCCAGTTTAAGGTCCCTGTTTGCCTGTACGCACGCCTCAGCAGCTTCCCTGAGGGCGGCCATGTGAATGCGGCCGGCATGACCGGAAAACAGGATGATCCGCATGAAACCGTGGCTGGCAAATGAGTTGATGATGTCCCTTGACACGGACCGAAGGGTGTCTCCGGACAGGGTAATGGTGCCGGGGTGGTTCCTTGTGCTGCTGCATTGCCCGTAATGAACCGGAGGGGCGACGATGATCCTTACCCTTTCAGCTGCCTTGGAGGCGACAGCCGATGCCTGAAGTGTGTCGGTGGACAGGGGAAGGTGGGACCCGTGCTGCTCGACGGTACCGAAGGGGACGATGACCGGTGTCCCGGCTTTTTGTTCCTTCCGGACATCTTCCATTGTCATCCACATAAGTTCCATAGGTTTCTCCTTTAAGCCAGTTGTAGGATGTCAGTTGTAGGATACGAGAATTCAATATAGCATAGCAGACTACCAGTGGTGTCCAGTGATCTGTAATTCACCCAATGGCGTCATTCCGGGTAAGGCGTGATTACAATAAAGGCGATGTTTTTTTACCACAGAGGAAAATGAGGACACTGAGGAAACCTGTAACTGGGAAAAGGCTAACAATACTGGTTTTCGATCGTCATTTCGGAAGTCACGCGAACTATGTGATTGTCATGAATCCAGTTGGACTGAATGACTCAACAGCTTCGGTGACAGGAATAGCTTAAGCGTTCTTGGGTTCCTCAGCATCCCTGAGCTTGTCGAAGGGTATTCTCAGTGTTCTCTAGTGAGTCACTTTTCAGAAGTGAGTGACGAACGGGTGGTGAAAAAGAATGGAGACTTTTTTAATCGTTTTTCAGTTACTGAACATACATCTTTACCAAAGGAAATACCAAATTGAACGATTTGAATCTGAAGTTAGCAGCGGCCAAAGGGATTCTTTTTGATCTCGACAACACCCTCTACAATGGGGAAAAGGGGGTGTTCCAGCGCATCAACGAGCGCATCAACGATTTCGTGAGGGAGTTCACCGAATGTAAGAGCGAAAAGGTGGATGCCCTGAGAAGGGATTACAAGGATCGTTACGGAACCACTCTGGGCGGCCTCATGGCCCATCATTCCGTGGACCCGGATCAGTACCTGGAATATGTCCACGACGTTTCCGTGGAGGAGCTGCTGAAACCTGATCCGGTCCTCGCCGCCTTCCTGCGGTCCATTGAGCTTCCCATGGCCATATTCACCAACGGGTCAAATCAGCACGCGCGGCGGGTCCTGGATGCCCTGGGGGTTGCCCCATATTTCGAGGGCATCTGTGACCTTGCCGACACGAAATATCTCGGCAAACCCCACAGGGAGGCGTTTGAAGCAGCTTCCGGCCTCCTTGACTGTTCACTGGCGGAAACTGTTTTTGTGGATGACCTATTGGTGAATGTGAAAGCTGGAAGTGAGCTTTGTTCCCTGTCTATCCACGTGAATCCCTGGGAGGATGGGGCCGGCGACCTTCATGTGGAAAAGGTGCTCGACCTGGTTCCGATATTCTCCCCAATGCCATGGTATCAGGATTGAACTGGACACGGTGTGTGAGGAGAACACTAGACGCGGGGACACGGAGGGAAAGAACTGGAGGGGGCGAGGGGGCGAGGGGGAGAGCGGGCGAGAGGGAGAAAATAAACGTCATTCCGGACATCACGCCTGCTGCGTGATGATCCGGAATCAAGCCTGCCGCGGCGACCTGTCACGGCATAGCCTGCTTGTGAGGGCATTTTATCACGGCGTAGCCCCAAGGCGAAGCCGGAAGCCATTGGCGACGACCCAAGGCGACGACGGAAGTCCTGAGCTTGTGGTTCGATAGGCTCACCACCCAGAGCATCGTCGAAGGGTCGAAGGACGAAGACAGGTGGTATTGCTGTAACAAATGCCACTGGACTCCGGGTCCGGGCCCGGAGTGACCAGCAGTTCAGCTTTCCTCTGCCTGTCTCCGTCTGCCCTGAGCAAGTTGAAGACCCTGAGCATGGTCGAAGGGCGCAGCGCGTCGATGGGTGTACCCTGCGGTAAAAACCATCGCCTTTATAGCAACTCCTCTTTAAACCTGGATCAAGCCTTCCTCCGTGACCTCAGTGACTCTTCTATGAGTAGGCCGGTCCTGTCAACGGGAAACTGGTCTATTGCCGACATCGGAAGCCCTTGCTTACACCCT
>JARGFZ010000054.1 GCA_029210965.1 bacterium
AACCAGATAAAAAAAACAGAGCCACGATCAAAACCGCGGCTCTGTTTTTTTATATGGTCGGGGCGAGAGGATTTGAAGGAGCCTACGCCAAAATGCGTCACTGACTGTAATTATTGACTTGGATGACCAACCGGCTACGGCCTCCCAAGCCTCCGACCACCACTTTTCAGGTGGCCGGAAAGATACAATCCTGACTCGAACCAGATAAAAAAAACAGAGCCACGATCAAAACCGCGGCTCTGTTTTTTTATATGGTCGGGGCGAGAGGATTTGAACCTCCGACCACCTGAACCCCATTCAGGTGCGCTACCAGGCTGCGCTACGCCCCGTTTAGTGGAACAGCGATATTTAGCAGTTGAGGAACGCTTAGTCAAGGATTGTTGTCCGAAATGACTGATAAGTTTTAGGATACAAAATCCAAGATCAAGATTCCCAAAACCTTTCAGGCCTCGCTATGACAAGACCGACTGGATTCCTGGTCAGTGCCCGGAATGACAGGTTATGACAATACCGACTGGATTCCGAGTCGTTTCCCGGAATGAGGCCAGCCTAAGGCCAATGTTTTATGTTTCATGTTTTACATGCTGACCCGTAATTGTTCCGTTCCATTGCGTGCTGCGTGCTAGCTTTCCTCCTGGCTCCTGGATTCTGCAATAAAAAGGGCCCCATCGGGGCCCTGTAATTTTCTCTGCACTCTGCACTCCTTGGGAACGGATATATTTATCTCCCCGTTCCAAGGTGATCTTTAACCGCATCCACTATAACCTTCAGCCCATCCTTCTTTGCATAGAACTCGTCAAAGCCCGCATTTTTAGCATCCAGGGGACTGACATCCTTGCCCGACATCCCAAACACCCGGAGATTGGACAGTTTATGGTCCTGACGCAGCTTCTTGACCATGGCGAACCCGTCGATACCCGGCATATAAATGTCCAGTACCAGGAGGTCCGGCTTCAGCCTTCCGACCTGCATCAAAGCATCAAATCCGTTGTTAAAGGTGTAGACCTCATAATCCACGGAAAGCGCATCGTCCATAGCCTTGCGGATGAGCTCGTCGTCATCCACAACGTAGACAAGCCCCATGGGTCCCTGCAGTTCCTCAGGGACAGGAAGGTCTCTACCCTTAATGAGCCTCACCAGTTCGCGTCTGGGCACACGATAATGTCCACCCACAGTCTGAAAGGCCACCACCTGCTTGCTCTTGATCCAGTTCTTGATCGTGTTGTGGTGGACTCCCAGCAGCGACCCCACATCATTGGGGGTGTAGTTCTGTTTGACCTTGATTTTTACCTGCATGGTTGTCACCTCGCGTTTCAGTCTGACAATAACCACAATATTCACAAAAAATATACCAGATTCTCCAAAGTTGTCAATTCCTAAAACCGTTAAGTAACAAGCATATGAAAGCTATGGGTTTGATTTTTGATGTTTGATGTTTAAGGTTTGAGGTTACAACCTGAGCTGGGATTTCGGTACCCAAGACACTGCGGCATGGGCCATTTATTGTTATCTGTTAGAGGGTTAGGCTGTATTGTTAAAGCAAAAAAAAAGCCCCATCGGGGGCCATAACTTCAAACTTCAAACATCAATCATGATAAAGGCCCCCTCGGGGCCGCAACGTCAAACATGGATTTAAGGTATTAAAATCGAATCACGAGTCACTAATCACGGCCCCTCAATTATACTCAACGCCTTCTCAAGATCAATGATGGCAGCTTCCACCTTTTTCCGGTCCACCCCGCCTGAAAAGAGATCCATCTGGCCTTTGGCCTTTTCCTCGCTTCTCACTTCCCTCAGTCTCTTGCGGGCCCCTGAAATCGTGTAGTTCTCATCATAAAGAAGTTTTTTGATGAGGAAAACCGTTTCAATATCCTTCTTTCTATAAACTCTCTGGTCGGCCCTGTTTTTGGGGGGATTGAGCATGGGGAACTCACTCTCCCAGTATCTCAGGACGTGAGCTTTGACATCGGTGAGGCGGCTGACTTCACCGATCTTGAAAAATAGCTTATCAGGGATCTCGATAGAATTCGTCAAATCGTTGCCCGGTAATTAAGGCCAGAGTCAGGCTGGCAGGATCATTCGGCCCCGTTAATATGATCTTTAAGTTTCTGGCTTGGCTTGAAAGTCAGAACGCTCCTTGCCGTGATCTCCATCTCCTGCCCCGTTTTGGGGTTCCTTCCCTTCCTGACTTCCTTCTTCCTGATAACAAAGTTACCAAATCCTGATAGCTTGATCTTTTCTCCCTCCTCAAGAACTTCCTTAAGGATATCCAGGATCGACTCCACCGCTTCAGAGGATTCTTTCTTGGAAAAACCGGTCCTGTTGTGAACCACCTCAACGATATCGGCCTTCGTCATCTTTTAAGCCCTCCGGCTATTGTGACAATTCCCTTCATTTTCAAGACTTTGTAGTTTAATGTCATTGAAGAGCTTTGGTCAAGCGAAAAAGATTGGCCACGGCCAATCTTTTTTAGTGCAGAGTAAAAAACTTTTCTGTCAGTTATGTATATTTGCAAATTTCCCCTCTACACCCTGCACTTTACACTCTACACACACGTCTGCGCCTGAAATTATTCAGCGCAGACGTGCCCCAAACTCCTTGCCCAGCGCCTTCACGATGGCTGCCATACTGGAATCCACCTCATCGTCGGTGAGAGTCCTTTCAGCACTCTGAAAACTAAGGGACCACGCCAGGCTCCGGCTTCCTTCAGGCACTCCTTTACCCTCGTAAAGGTCAAACAGGTACACCCTGCCAAGGTCATCACCTTTCTCACGGATGACACCCTCCATAAGTTCAGCGGCTATATCACCGCTCACTACGACAGCCAGATCCCGGAGCACCTCAGGGTACTGGGGAATTCGCCTGTACTTTTTACTCGTATCGATACTGAGCATATGATGGAGATCAAGCTCAAAGGCACCGGCCCATTCCCTTAATCTGCACTTTTCCCTCTGGGAGGGGTGAAGTGTACCGGTCACTCCCAGTGAAACTCCTCCTGCCATCACCCAGGCGCTCTGTCCGGGCTGCAGGTACGGGATATCCATTTCCTTGAAGGAGATATCATGGATACCCACTGAATCAAGCATCGATTCCACCACACCCTTGATATCAAAAAAATCAGCCTCTTCCGGTGCCCGGAACCACTTTTTCCTGTTTCTGGCGCCTGCCATTATTCCAGCCACTCTCACGCGTTCTTCCGGCAATTCACACTCGCCGCAGGGAAGAAATACCCGGCCTGTTTCGTACAGCCTGACATCTTCCATCCTTCTGCTGATGTTCGTCCGGAGGGCCTTCAGCAACCCCGGAAGTATACTGGTTCTCATTACGGTCATCTCATCGGAAATCGGGTTTATGAGAGATACAGGATCAAGTCCGCCGCCGATCCCCAGATCTTCAATGTCCGATTCACTGATAAAGCTGTATGTAACTGCTTCATTGAATCCGAGACCTTCCAGAGTATCCCTGACACCTTCCTGTAACCTGTCCATAGGGTCTGTTTTTATGGGGACGGTCCTGCCCACGGGCATGGTGACAGGTATGCGATCGTAGCCGTAAATCCTGGCGATCTCCTCGATGACATCCGCTTCGATGGCAAGGTCTCGGCGGAACCCTGGAGGGTTGATCGTCCAGACTTCCCCATCCTTATTTTCCGGTTCAAGCTGCAGCCTTTCAAGGGCGGAAACGGCATCCTTTTCGGGAATATCCACCCCAAGGTATGCTGAAACTCTGGGCATCCTGAACTGAACGACCTTCACCTCTTCAGGTCGGGGATGGGCATCGCAGACACCTTTGCAGATCTCACCACCGCCCCATTCATGTATGAGGTACGCCAGCCTGTCTACGGCTCTTACGGTACCGCTGGGGTCTGTTCCCCGTTCAAACCGATAGGATGCTTCTGTGGAAAGCCCAAGACGCTTGGAACTCCGCCTTATGGTTGGCGGATCGAAACAGGCGCTTTCCAGAAGAAGGTCCTTTGTGCCTTCCACGACTTCAGAGTTGATACCGCCCATGATTCCGGCCAGTGCCACTGGCCCGAACCCGTCACAGATCAGCAGATCGTCAACACACAGCGTACGTTTCTGGCCGTCCAGCGTTTCCAGCACTTCATCCTTCAGAGCTTTTCTGACCACGATCCTGTTTTCTGCAAGCCGATGATAGTCGAAAGCATGAAGCGGCTGGCCAAGTTCCATCATGACATAGTTGGTTGCGTCAACAACGTTGCTGATGGACCGGATCCCTATTGATTCCAGTCTCAACGCGATTTTTTCAGGAGAGCTGCCCGGTTTAACGCCCAGAACGACACGCCCGCTGTATCGCGAACACCCTTCGGGATCTTCGATATCAATGGATGTCATGGCCTGAACGTCTGGCCCATCCTCTGAAAGTTTCGTCCTGGGAGCCTTCAGCTTCCTGCCGTAGATGGCGGCTATCTCCCTCGCAACTCCAAGGTGGCAAAGCCAATCAGGCCTGTTGGGTGTCACCCCCACCTCCAGAACGGTCTCCCCTTCAACCTCGTGGATCCCCTCCACCTCCAGCCCCGCCATGGTCAAAGCATCTGCAAGGGTTTGAGTGTCCTCGTTTATGTCGACGTAGTCGGTAAGCCAATCTAAATTTACTTTCATGGAAAATCTCCAAATTCTGTTGAATTGGTGAACCGTAAATCGTGAACGGTGAACAGGAGATAAAAGGCTTTTCAAACTCTCACTATTCACAAAACATTGTTAATTTTTATGTGCTATATACGGCCTGAATTGCATGATTGAATATTAAAATTAATCAATGTTTTACATATACGTGTGAAGCAAAGCTAAAGTTATTTATGAAATATAACTTTTTGGTTTGAGCAGTTTCAACCGTTCACTTTTCACGCTTAACAGTTCACTTCGATTTCTGAAGTTGCCTAGAATTGTTTCAGAAATCGAACATCATTTTCAAACAGCAGCCTGATGTCATCGATGCCGTAATGAAGCATGGCTATCCTTTCCACCCCGATCCCGAAGGCAAAACCCGAATATTTCTCAGTATCGTAACCAACAGATTTGAAAACCTCAGGGTGGACCATCCCGCTGCCCAGAACCTCCAGCCACCCGGTGCCGGAACAGACCCTGCAGCCTTTCCCGTGGCACATGACACACCCCATGTCCATTTCAGCGCTGGGCTCAGTGAACGGGAAAAAACTTGGCCTGAACCGGACAGGGACCTGGTTGCCGAAGAACTGGTGGACAAACTCTACAAGCACCCCTTTAAGATCGCTGAACGCAACGCCTTCATCCACCATGAACCCTTCTACCTGATGAAACATGGGTGAATGTGTAACATCATAATCGTGACGGTAGACACGCCCCGGTGACACGATCCTCAGTGGCGGGTCCTGAATTTCCATCGCCCTGATCTGGACTGGAGATGTATGGGTTCTCAGAACGATATCTTCATCGACGTAGAATGTATCCTGCATATCACGGGCAGGATGATCCTTGGGAATATTAAGAGCTTCGAAATTATAATAATCTTTTTCCACCTCAGGTCCCTGTCGGACCGTGAACCCCATCCCTCTGAAAATATCAAGCATTTCATTCATGACCCGGATAACCGGATGCCTGGTGCCTCGCACCTGGTCAACGCCTGGAAGTGAGATATCGGCCACCTGCCTCTTGAGACTGAGCTCCGACTCTTTCCCCTGGATCAGTTCTTTCTTATCCGCCAGGAGTTCTTCGATCTCTTTCCTTGCCATGTTTACAACCTGGCCGGCGGCAGGACGTTCTTTCGATGATAGTGCCCCGAGACCTTTCAGCAAGGAGGTTACTTCTCCCTTTTTGCCGAGGTACCGGACCCTGACGTCGTCGAACTCCTTCATAGTCGCGACAGCATCCACAACCTTCTTTGCTTCCTTCAGGAGCTTTTCTACCTGTTTTTCCATGTGTCATCCTTTATTCCAAGTGAAACGTGAAACGTGAATAGGTTCCGCCATTGGCGGGATTCACTGCTCACTGTGCACTATTCACTGATTTAACTCACATTTCACAATTCACTATCTCAAAAAAACAAAAATTCCGCCCCAAGGGGACGGAATAATTTCCGCGTTACCACCCCGATTTCCCCGCAATACGGGGGCTCTCGGTGGGCCAGGGTTGATGAATAATCCCCTCGCCCATCTCCTGTAACGGGGAGAATCCGTCCTGCCCTACTTAAACAACTGTTTCAGGCAGGAAGCTCGGGAGTGAAAGGCCATCCGGGACCGCCGGGGAAGCTTTCAGCCAAGGGCTGCCCCTCTCTTCGACGTTCCGTAACGAAAAACCGATCTCCGTCTTCGCTTCTCATATTCTTATTTATGCATTTCCCAGGCACTTAAACCTGGAAAACAAAGATCTGACCAGTCAGCTTAAAAATATCTTCAAAACGGCACGTTTTGAAGATCAGGTGTTCTGCTCAAGGCCTCCTGATGCGACTTTGACAAGTTCCGCAAAGGCAGCATCATCATGAACAGCGATATCGGAAAGTACCTTGCGATCTAACGTGACGCCAGCCTGATTCAGTCCCTGAATGAATTTGCTGTAGGAAAGACCATGGTTCCTGGCAGCCGCGTTGATCCGCACGATCCACAGGCGTCTGAAATCCCGTTTCTTGTTGCGTCGATCGCGGTAAGCATAGGCAAGCCCCTTTTCTACAGTCATTCGGGCCTGACCTACAAGGTTCTTTCTTCCGCCCCATGAACCCTTAGCCAGGGAAAGCAGGCTTTTTCTTTTCTTTCTGGCGTGAACCGCCCTTTTTACTCTGGGCATGCTGTAACTCCTTTAGATATTTAAAATCTGAGAAAGTTTTTCGTCAGATTTTAAATATAGGGGATTAATTTCCTGATATTTTTCACGTCTGCAGCATGAACCAAAGTGCCGCCGCGAAGCCGGCGTTTTCTCTTCTGATCCTTGCTGGTCAGTATGTGGCTGTGATTGGCTCTTCGCCTCTTTATTTTGCCGGTCCCAGTCTTCCCGAAACGCTTGGCGGCTCCCCTGTTTGTTTTGATCTTGGGCATTTTGTACTCCGTTAGCGATGCTGCGGGCTATTACACATCCCGCTATTGATGAGGTTACACTCTATTGGGCGATGGGTGTCAGGATCGTGACCAGGTTACGACCCTCCATTTTCGCCGGAGCTTCAACAACCGATATATCCTCAAGCATTTCCGTCAACTTCTGCAGGACCATCCTGCCTCTATCTATGTGAACGATCTCGCGGCCCCTGAACCGTACTGTTATCTTAAGCTTGTTACCTTCGGCCAGAAAGCGTTTGGCGTGTTTGGCCTTGGTCTCAAGATCATGATCGTCCGTTTTGGGACGAATCTTTACTTCCTTGATCAGAATGATTTTCTGGTTCTTCTTTGCCAGTTGAGCTTTTTTACTCTGTTCGTACTTGAACTTGCCGTAATCCATTATTCGGCAGACTGGAGGATCGGCGGTGGGCGCGACCTCCACCAGATCGAGGCCTCTATCCTCCGCTGCTGCTATGGCGTTGTGTTTTTCCAGAATACCCAGCTGCTCACCTTCGGGTCCTATGACGCGCAGTTCCCGGGCGGTGATCATCCGGTTGACAGCGATTTTCTTTTCGGCTGCTATCTCACTCCTCCTTGTACGGGATTGCGGGTGGGGACATCAGATCCCTCACCTGTTCCACGAAATCCTCAAGGGACACAGTCCCCCTGTCGCCGTCCTCCCGGTCTCTTAAAGCCACAGTCCCGGTATCGGCTTCCTGATCTCCCAGAATAAGCATGTAAGGTACTTTCTCCAGGCGGGCTTCACGGATCTTGTATCCGATCTTCTCATTTCGAAGGTCCGATTCTACACGAAAACCCTCTTTTCGAAGTTTACCCGCTACAGAACGAGCATAGGTAGCACTCCTGTCGGTTATTGTCAATATCTTGACCTGAACAGGGGACAGCCACACCGGAAAGGCTCCCGCGAAATGCTCGATGAGAACCCCGAGAAAACGGTCGATGGACCCCAGAATAACCCTGTGGAGCATAATGGGACGATGCCTTTCTCCGTCAGCGCCAACATACTCCAGCTCGAACCGTTCCGGAAGAGCAAAATCACACTGGACAGTTGCGCACTGCCACATGCGGCCAATGGCGTCCTTTAAGATAACATCTATCTTGGGTCCGTAAAAAGCTCCATCTCCCTTGTTGATCTTATAGCTGATACCTTCATCATCCAGAGCTTCCATAAGGGCTTTTGTTGCTCTTTCCCAGTCTTCCTCGCTGCCGATAGATTTTTCCGGTCTGGTGGAAATTTCCATTTCATATTCAAAACCGAAGACCCCCATCATATCGCGCACAAAGTTGATGACACCCCTGATCTCAGAGTTGAGCTGCTCTGGAGTGCACAGAATATGGGCATCATCCTGGGTGAACCCCCTGACCCGCAGCAATCCGTGCAGAACACCAGATTTCTCATGCCGGTGGACGGTACCCAGTTCAAAGTATCTCAGGGGAAGGTCCCGGTAACTTCTAATAGCGGACTTGTATATTAGCATGTGGGCGACGCAGTTCATCGGCTTTATGCCGTACTGAGCGCCCTCCATCTCTGTAAAGTACATGTTCTCACGATAGTTATCCCAATGCCCCGATTTCTTCCACAGGTCCACCTTGAGAAGCTGCGGACCCATGACAATGTGATAACCCCGCCTCAGGTGCTCCTTTTTTTCCAGATCCTCTATGAGGGTTCTGACCAGAGCGCCCTTGGGATGATAGAGTACCAGTCCTGGTCCCGCTTCCTCCTCTATAGAGAAAAGTTCCAACTCGCGGCCCAGTTTCCTGTGATCCCTTTTCCTGGCTTCCTCGAGCCGCTCCAGGTAGGCTTTCAGATCCTTTTTATCGACCCAGGAGGTCCCATACAGACGCTGCAGCATCTTTTTATGTTCATCGCCTCTCCAGTAAGCCCCCGCTGTATGAAGGAGCTTAAAGGCTTTCACATAGCCTGTATCAGGGACGTGAGGTCCGCGGCACATATCCACGAAATCACCTTGCCGGTAAACCGAGACAGTATCGTCCTCGATCTCCTTGATCAGCTCGACCTTGTATTCCTCCCCAAGCTCTTCAAACAGCTTGATGCCCTCTTCCCTGGACAGAACCTCCCTGGTGAAAGGTACTTTCTCGGCAACGATCCTGTCCATCTCCTTCTCAATCCGTTTAAGATCCTCCTCGTTGATGCTTTCCGGCAGATCGATGTCGTAATAGAAACCGTCCAGGATCGGAGGGCCGATGGCCAGTTTTACGTTGGGATAGAGCCTTTTCACAGCCTGGGCCATCACATGGGAAGAGCTGTGTCTGAATATATCCACCCCTTCTTCGTCGTTGAAAGTCAGAAAGCGAACCAGGGATGCCTGTTTAAGGGGGGTGGACATATCTTTCAGCGACCCGTCGACCTCTGCGGCCAGGGATGCCTTGGCCAGATTGCGGCTAATGGATTCGGCAACCTGTCCCAGGGTCGTGCCAGCCTCGTAGTCCCTGCTTGAACCGTCTGGAAATGTTATTTTCAACGCCAATACTCCCGGGTTTGAGGTTTGGTGTTTGATGTTTGATGTTTGAGGTTTCAACGTCAAACCGTGAACTTCAAACTTCAAACATTTTTTCCTAACAACAAGGCATCCTGATTTTTGGTGACCAGGATGCCTTGGTTTGAAAAGCGCATGGTAGGCGCGGGCGGGATTGAACCGCCGACTTCTTCCGCGTCAGGGAAGCGCTCTCCCACTGAGCTACGCGCCTACAGAACGAAAATCTTACTAGCAACTGCCGCAACCTTTGTCAAGAATACAGTTTCAAGGCATATGCTGATTCAAATATTCCCCTCTAAACTTTGACAGGGTCGCAAAAAGTCCGTAATCGGCTTTTTGCTCCTCGGAAAGGGAAAAACGTCGTTTTCCCTTTCCTTACAAATCAATGACTTATATCCGGAGTCATTGATTTGGGCGCCCCGCGCGGGGCGCATTGATGACTTTTTGCGAAGTCATCAAACTTTACACCTTGTATTGTAATTTGATACCCCGTTGTTCGCAATAAGATAAGAATATCAGGTTTGAAGTTTGAAGTTTGAGGTTTGAGGTTCTCTTTGGGCTTTGGGCATTGGTCTATATTTCCCCCTACACCCTGCACTCTGCACTTTGCACTCATTTCCCTGTGAAAAGCCGATCTACCCATTTCACAGGGAAATGTCATACACCACACCCAACATCAGGGAATTCAAAGGTCTGAAACCTGCTTCCTCCTCCTGGAAAGCCCAGGAGTGCTCATAGGAAAGACTGAAAAGAAAGTGAGGGAGAAAATTATAGAGTGCGCTCGCCCTGGAATGAAGAGCTGAGTCCTCCGAAAACAGTTTGATGTCCGGACTGTCTGCCCTTGACCATATCGAGATCTCCAGACCTCTGCCATTTTCCTCTTTAAGCTGCGCTTCAAACCTGGCTCTACTCATGGAATCGTCGTCGAACCTGTCCAGCCCTCCGCTTATACTGAAAGAATCACCCAGGTCATACTGAATATCGTAGGAACGCATTGTTCTGTCCGGCATTGTCCCATCCAGCGGATTCGATCCCAAAAAAGGCTGGCTGTTGGGGCCCCACCTGTAAACCGGGTATGAGGCATCAAACCATGCCGGCACATACCCGCCTTCACAAATAATGGACCTGAACAGCAGTTTCAGCCGATTAAGATAGCTGTGTGTAAAATCCAGGGTGGCAGACAGCTCCCCCCCTCTTCCTTTCGCTTCCCCGTTGATGTCTCCTGCATGGGCACCAATACCAAAGTCCAGAACGTTTCCTTCGACCAGTTCCACCCGGATCCCTGCCGCCTCGGCTGTCAAACGTTCACTATCGTACGTATCGGGCCGCCCTCCGATAGAGTCCCTGCTGAAAGCCACGGGCGCCTTCGGATCAACTGCTCCCTCAACTACAAGCGTAACCCCCCTGAAAACCCTCCACGTAAGAGCAACGGCCTGCACCGTTGGATCCACTGGCCGATCCATTCCGGCATCCAGATCAAAATGCTCCTCCGTCCATTGGATCCTGACACCCGGAAGAACATAATCGATCTCTCCCCTTCCGGAAAGATCCCGAACAAGGAATCCATCACCCGGCGTCCAGTCAGTAAAAACCTCCAGCCCGCCACTGATGTGCCCGGTGCCGGAACTATACCTCAGGGCGTTCAAAGGTCTTAGCGGATCTCCCTTTCTGTTCCAGTCATCACGGTCGAACTCCCAGGTTTGAGTATCCCATCTGAGGGGGAGATCCAACGCGAATTCAAATGTGGGTGTACGATAGGAAGTTGCCAGAAGGACAGCGCTATAGCGGGTTGAGCCCCCGGAATCCCTGTCCTTTTGTGCGATCGTGCCCAGACCGCTCCTGAGGTTAAGGATCCCTGCATGGGCGCCGAAAGGCATGACCAGTATTAACAGGATAACGAACCAGGATCTGCAGCCAGGCAAGTTCAGTCCTCCAGAACCTTCAGTCCGTCAAAGATGTAAACAGCACCAGAAATGATCGTCAGACCGCCCGTGATCACTAACATGGGCCGGTAAAGATAGAATAGAAAGGAGATATCTGCGGCTGATTGAAGGAGGACGAGGAGAATGTAGCTGAACTGGAAAAAGGTCGTGATCTTGCCGATAGGCTGGGGTCGAATGGTCAGTTCGTTTTTCATTAGATATACGAGCAGGCTTCCGCTCACGATGATGAAATCACGGCTGATGACAGCCAGGGTTATCCAGAGAGGAATGATCTTGAGCACAGAAAGTGTGAGGAATGAGGCCGTGATGAGGAGTTTGTCCGCCAACGGATCCAGAAAGGTTCCGAGCTTCGTCTGAAGCTTCCAGACCCTGGCTATGAAACCGTCCAATCCATCGGAGATTGCAGCTGCAAGATACACTGCCGCCGCGAAGATCATCTCACCCTGTATGATCTTGTAAAGGAAAAGCGGGATCAGGAGAATCCTGATTATCGTAATAGCGTTAGGTAGGTTCATCTGCCTTCTTATTAGCTATGATCCCCACCTTCAGCACATAGGGAAACCTGGAAGGATATCGTCCAAGGAAGTCTTCAACGGAAAGTTGAAAATCGGTCATACCCGGGCTAACCTGGAAGGTGAAGTACAAAGCTTTCCCTCTGCTCTTGGCGAGCTGATCTTCAAGAAGACTGCCGCCGGCGAAGACTCTTACCCGTGATCGGACCTCACCGGGTCCCGTCTGTTCCACCAGAACAGACACTTCCTTTGCTTCGGCAGGCAGTTTAAATCGGAAAAAGTCCAGGTCCCTCGAAGGATCAACCCTTCCCAGGATTCCCATCCCAACAGGGGCATCATTTGCGCTTCCCGATTCAGAGTTGCCCTCGATCTCCTGCCAGGCAACAAACTCGATCTTTCGGATATCATCAGGGTTTTCTATCCCGGGCACCGGCAACCGCCTGTAAAAGGTTACCTCTTCACCAAACTCCCGAACACCGGTAGTAACCGCCTCACCAGTCATGGTAAGGGTTATCCCGCCTTCATGAACCTCCACTTTGAAAGGCCTCAGTTTTCTTTCCAGCATGGAAAGGACACGGACAGCATCGTCCAATGCTTTCGATGTCCATATAATATAATGGGACTGGTCAAGACTGAAACTCACCGGGACGATGGATGTTGTTTCTCCCAGGCGAAACTGCATCTCATTTAATACATGCCTCACAGTGACCGCGTCATGTCTACCCTCAAAGACCAGATCAATAGACCCTCTCTTGGCTTCTCCGGCCAGATAACGTTCCGTGAGCTTGCCCGACATCCGTGAAACCATCTCGTCTATGGTTTTCTCGAGACCTTTTGAAAGCAAAGTCCCATCCCGGGTCCCCAGGCTGACTTCCAGTTCCTGGATAGCAACGTCCAGCAAGGTTCCTGTCTCAACATCAACAGCCTGAACGGTAAGGTACATGGGAATGGTCATTGTGCTGCCGGTCACCACCGCTTCACCATTTTTTTTAAAAAGGACTCCGATAGCCAGATCAGCCAGTGAGACCAGACCTCCAGACACCAACGCTACTGGAGCCTGAGGAGGCCTGATGACTCTGAACCCTGTGTCTTCACCAGCAGGAGGGATAATAACGAGAGTTGCGCTATCCAGAGCCTCAGAAACTGCCTTTTGAGCCACGGTACCCAGAGATTTGACGTGATCCAGTCCGAGAGGCGCGTCCACCGTCACAAAAACAGCAGCCAAAGGAGGACTACCGGGCTCCTTGATTACACCGATGCGCACCAGATTTTTCCGCAGCAGATAGGTATCCACGGTCACCGAAAGATGAACTGTGTAAGCCCGGTCGCTGACATCCTGACTCACGATCTGGTAGTTGGAGATGAAGCGCTCCGTCTGGGGCAGGATTCTTGACTCGAGAAGCGGTTCCAGGGCATCGTAGGTTCTTTCAGGCACGATCTGGGTCAGAACCATTTCGACAGCCTTTTGAAGAGCCTCTGCCTGGGCGTCACTCTGGGCAGCCGCTACGTCTCCCTTTTCGATGGCGGCATGGGCCGATACGCGAACCTTGGTCGCCTCTGCCATAACCGGATAAGGGATCACAATCCCCATCAGGGCCAGGCCAAGTAAAATAACACCTGTCGCTTTGATGATCTTCAAGGGTGTCCTCCGAGTGCGGTTTAAAAATTAATGCGGTAGTTTAAAACAAGTTGGGGGGAAATAATAGTAATCTGTGATCGGTGATCGGTAAATAGTGAACAGTGAATAGCGAACGGGATGAGAACGCAGAATGTAAGATCAACGTCAAACCCTTTGACAGGCTCAGGGCAAGCCTCAAATTTCAAACATCAAACCTGGTTTTCCCCGATGCCCCGCACCCCAGTTACCCCGCCACTATTGATCCTTGCCGTAGGTAGCCTCGGCCGCTTTTCTGGCCACCGCGATCTCCCCGGCAAGGTTGTCGACAGAACCCCACTCCCCCTTTTCAACGGATTCGAAGAGCTCTTTTTTGTCGTCATACAGCTTCATCGGTTTTCCTCCCGGGGAAATGCAGAGTCTAGATTCTGGGGTCCAGGGTCTGGAACCCGGAATCATTATGACGGCCGTAATATGTTTAATTACAGATAGTTATGTATTTATCTTAACAGAACACCTAAGGTATATTCCAGCGCTAACGGTAAAAGCCATAACCAAATAATTTCCATATAGGAAAAAATAATATAGAGTCGCAAAAAGTCCAATCCGGGACTTTTCGCTCCACGGAAAGGGAAAAGCGTCGTTTTCCCTTTCCTTACAA